>JAJCZT010000049.1 GCA_029262255.1 Deltaproteobacteria bacterium | reverse complement strand
CAAGTATAGTTTTACATTATCTCAATTCTTAATTTGTCCCGAGAAATTGATCGGACAATCATGACGGCTGATAAATTATTTCTCTTGCCTATGGATTATTCATAGCTATATTATTGCTATTAGATAATCATTAAGGAGGCTTTATGAAACACCTGCTAGCAATATTTATCTTTATTCCTGTCTTGTTATTTTTAGTTATTTCAGTTGGTTGTGAAAAAAAGGACGGCGTAAATGTCTCTCAAGACAGTTCGGTTAGCGAAGAAGGAACAACAAACAAAGCAGCAACTGAGCAAAAAAAATCCACTGAAGTTATAAAAAAGAGCCAAACAGTTTCAAATATAGAAGGTACTCAGCAGTTCCCGTCTTTTGCTGATCTTGTAGAGGTATTACAACCTTCTGTTGTTAATATTAGTACTACAAGTGTTGTGCGCCAAAAAAGTCCTTTTCAAAGGCAACCCAATTCGCCATTTGGTGGAAATGATCCATTTGAAGATTTTTTTAAAAAGTTCTTCGGCGGGGATTCTCCTCAGAAAGAATTTAAACGGCGAGGGCTCGGTTCCGGGTTTATTATGAGTAAAGACGGATATGTAGTAACTAACAACCATGTTATTGATAAAGCTACAGATATTGAAGTTATTTTGCAAAATGGTGATAAGTATGAGGCAAAGATTATAGGTAAGGACCCAAAGACTGATCTCGCGGTGTTAAAGTTTGAACCGGATCAGGAAGTCCAAGCGGTTAACTTTGGTGACTCTGCTCATCTTAGAATCGGAGATTGGGTCATTGCTATTGGTAATCCGTTTGGATTGGGTTATACGGTAACGGCTGGAATCGTAAGCGCAAAAGGGCGTTCTTTAGGGCTTGGCGCATACGATGATTTTATTCAGACGGACGCGTCTCTAAATCCAGGAAATAGCGGCGGGCCTCTTTTTAACTTAAAAGGAGATGTAGTAGGGGTAAACACTGCTATAGTCGCACGGGGGCAGGGTATAGGGTTTGCTATTCCTATAGATATGGCGGAGTTTGTCATAGAACAGCTTAAATCAAACGGGAAGGTTGTTAGGGGATGGCTTGGAGTTTACGTTCAGAAGGTAACGCCTGAAATCGCTTCAAGTTTCGGACTTAAAGAGGAAGAAGGGGCTTTGGTAAGTGATCTTGCTCCTGATAGTCCGGCGGAAAAAGCGGGGATTATAAGGGGAGATATTATAGTAGAATATGACGGTCAGAAAGTTGATGATGTTTCTGATCTAACTAATATGGCAGCAGTGACGGCTCCGGGGACAGAAGTGGATGTAAAAGTTATTCAAGACGGTAAAGCAAAGACCGTGAAGGTAACGCTACAAGAGTTTCCCGAGCAAGAAGCTCAAGCGGAAGATGAAGTTCGAAAGAGCTTGGGGCTTACAGTAAGGCAGTTAACTCCTAAGATTGTAAAACGTTTCAAAATCAGCCAGGATGAGGGAGTAATAATAGCAGAGGTTGATCAGGGCAGTACTGCCGGAGATGCGGGGCTTAAACCTGGGGATATCATCTTGGATATCAATAAACAACCTATAAAGACTTTAGCCAATTATTCAGCCGCACTAGGTGATCTAAACCCAGGTGATACGGCACTGTTTCTTGTCAAGCGCGGCGATAATACCATCTATGCAGCTTTAAGGATCAAAAAAGACGATAAAGTCGACAAGAGTGAAGACAAGAAAGAATAGCCAATACACTCTTTAAGCATTGGTCAAAATAGATGCAGCATGAGATTATAGTGTTAGCATAAATGTGGATTCAGATTCGGGCTTTGTTGACAAGCAATTGCGTTTCATGGGACAATTAAAGGCAGGCGTATAAAGGCGGGACTTTAATACTATATGTTCAAGATACTTAATGCTTGAGATACTTAAGGAGGGCTAATCCTTAATGCCTGAAAACACTACTAAACGCGTCTTGATTCTGGGGGGAGGGTTTGCGGGTTTAGAAGCGGCGCAAACTCTTGAGAATATCTTCTCTGAGAATGATGAAGTAGAGATAACTCTTGTTAGTAAGGATAACTATTTAGTATTTACTTCAATGCTAGCTGAGGTGGTATCAAGCAGTATAGAAGCTAAACATGTGGTTATTCCCCTTAGAGAAGGGCTTAAGAAAACAACATTTAAAGAGCTTGAAGTACAAAATATAGACCTAAAGAAAAAAGTAGTTGCCTGCTATCACTTCCATACATGTGAGACTTTTAATCTAGAATATGATTACCTTGTCCTGGCAATGGGATCTATAACCGGTTACCACGGTGTGACAGGTGCTGAGGAGTATTCTTTCCCGCTTAAGAACCTCGCAAACGCTATGGTTCTACGAAGCCATATTATAGATATGTTTGAGAGGGCTGATCTGGAGCAAGACCATGATGTAAGGAAGCGTTTGCTTACTTTTGCGGTGGTTGGCGGAGGCTACACGGGTATTGAAGTAGCTGCTGAGCTTAATGATTTTGTCTCTTTTAGCCGCAGATTTTATAGACATGTTAATGCCGATGAAGTAAGAGTTGTCGTTATTGATCCTGGGGATCGGATAATGCATGAGATGAGTGAGGGGCTTGCGGAATATGGGCTTAACTTGCTTAAGAAGCGGGGTATGGAGTTTCGCCTACAAACCAGAGTAGCCGGTGTTACTGCTGATTCAGTGGAAATTCAAGACGACGAAAAGATAGAAACTCATACTGCCATATGGGCTGCTGGTACTTCTCCTCAGCCTGTAATAGCTGCCCTGCCATTTGCCGATAAGCATGGAAGGATTGAAGTAAACGAGTATATGGAAGTTCCTGATAACCCCGGTATTTGGGCAGTTGGAGACTGTGCGGTTATTCCTGATTCGAATACGGGGAAACCCTATCCTCCTACAGCACAGCACGCAACTCGCGAAGGGGCAAGAGTGGGACACAATGTGGCGGCTGCAATCAACCAAAAGGATGAGGATAAAAGACCCTTCGCATATAAGACTCAGGGTATGCTGGCACCTCTAGGGCATAGATCTGCGGTAGCAGAGATTAAAGGTTTTAGGTTCTCAGGATTTTTTGCCTGGCTAATGTGGAGGGCAATCTATCTTGGAAAGCTTCCGGGATGGGATAGAAAGATTAGAGTCTCACTTGACTGGTTTTTAGATATTTTCCTTCCAAAAGACATTATTCAGCTTAAATTTCTAATGAAAGAGCGTCAGTCACCGCCTGAAGATAAGGCTTAATGATTCTTCTTGGTACGGGATTTGAGGAAGATCACAAGGTCGCTTAGCTCATTATTTGTCAGGGTTCCGCCGAATCCGGGCATATTGAGTCCGCCGTTCATGATACGCCAAGTTAGTTCATCAGCTGAGAGTCTATCTCCGATATAGGTCAGATCAGGGCCTCTTAAGCCTCCATGTCCTGAGATTGTGTGACAGTAGAGGCATCCCTTCTCATTAAAGTCCATGCCGCCTCTATAGATAGGGCCGCTGTCAGCGCCAATTATCTGCACAGTAAGTGGCTTCGCATCAAAATGCGGTGACCACGGGGAGGTAATGCCGATTGCCCAGAGCCCTGAAACACTGGCTATTGTAAGCGCTACTATCGCAACTGCCCAAGGACGCCTGAGCGGGCTTCTCTCTCCCTTATTTGAAATAAATGGTAGAAAGAATAGAAGAGCTCCGACAAGCAAGGGGCCAAATACCATCAAGTATGTTTCCATTGCGGGTGGCATTAGGGCCAGGAACGCGAAATAGAATACAAAATACCAATCCGGTACAGGAAGAGCGTCTAGATTTGACGGGTTAGGTGGTGGACCCAGACTAGGTGGTCCAATAATTAAAGCTATAAGGAGTATTGTCGTAATAACAATAAATCCAAAAACCATATCTCGCCATGCGGCATCTGGCCAAAAAGGTATACCCTTTTTCTTAACCAAATCTTCGTATTCTTTCCTATAGGTCTTTGGATCTACCACTTTGCCGGCTTTAGGGAATTCAGATATGCCGTTTCTGATAACAAGATATAAGTGAAGACCAATAAATAAAAATAGTAATGCGGGTACGATAAATACGTGGTACGCGAACATGCGGCTGAGAGTAGCCCCACCAATAGTTTCGCCCCCTATGAGAAAGTCAGCTACCCATGTTCCTATAAACGGTATTCGGCCTGCTTGCTCAGAGGCGACTATAGTTGACCACACAGCTGTCTGGTCCCACCTAATGACCTGACCTGAAAATGCCATAATTACTGTCAAAGCCCAGAGCACAACTCCGGATATCCAATGCATTTCACGAGGGAACTTATATGACGCCGTCATATACACACGTACCATGTGTACTCCAATAAGTAGTATCATTGCGGAGGCTCCCCAGTTGTGCATGCCCCTTACGATTCTTCCAAATGTGGTCTGATCGGTTATGTACTGAAGGCTTTGATAGGCTTCTCCGGCGGAGGGTACGTACATAAATGCGAGAGTTACACCGGTTGCGACCTGGAGAATAAACGCAAACAGCGTTGCGCTTCCAAAAACATAAAACCATGATGCGGAATTAGGCGGCACCGGGTGTTTAATTATCGGGCCGAGTGCGCTTCCAAGACCAGTCCGGTCATCAAACCATAACCAAGCGCGTTTTAAAGATTCCATTAAATAAACTCCCTATCCAAGTTGATTAGAAACATTATCATTTGTCATTTATACCGTAGTAATTGGTATCGGACTCGTTAGTATTTCTACTTGACCGTTATGTACCCTTACAGGGTATTTGTATAATCCTCTCGGAGGAGGTCCCGCTGCAACTGAACCGTCTTCATAGTAGACCCCACCGTGACACGGGCACATAAAGAGCTTAGCCCCGGCTACCCACCTCACAGGACAGCCTAAATGAGCGCAGTTTACAGAGAAGGCCGTGAATTCCTCCTGACCCTGCCTGTGTAGCCACGCGGCCGTTTCGGCTGTAACGCCTGCCCAGGGAAGAGGGGATGAATCAATAAATGAAACCTTAACTATGTCGCCAACTGTAAAACCCTTCAACTCGCCCACAGGTCTCCATATTGGTTTTGGCTTGTTAACTATTGGCGCTATTATGGAGCCAACGATAGGTATACCAACCATTACAGCCGCAATACTCCCCAGAGTTATGCTGATATGAGTAAAGAACTGTCTTCTTGAGCACTCTTCACTCATTTTGGTCTTTTCGCTCATTTCTTAAGTCTCCTATCCACCCTATTAGCGCTAAAACAAACAAAATCAGCCCGATGACAAATAAAATAATAATAGTACTAACCACTTCGTTAAACCCAACAGCCAATGCCCAGAGGATAAAACTTATTCCTAGGGCCATAATGGCCGGCCAGTACCCCGGTGTGGGTAGATGCTCAGGCAAGGGTTTGTGCCAACCTTTGGGAATATTCCCACTTACCGGACTCGTGTTCGTTGAGTGAGAGTCCGCACTTGGGGCTTTGCTGCCGGGAGCGTTGAATTCACTACCATTACTCAAAATGCTATCTCCTTAATATTATTAGTTGATATCATATTCATTTGTTTTTGTGTGAGGCTGTAGCCAGTCTACCCGCTCCAGAATTTGGAATTAGCTCAGACTCTTCGGGCGCACCGTACCATCTTGCAATAGTAACCATGCTTGCTACAAGATAGATAAGGCACCCGGGTACCCACATTGTAAGGCCGCCAATTTGCTGGTCCACACCTGGGGTCAAGCATAACTCTCCCCTTAGCAGAGGCAGAATTCCTATCGAATCGGCCGGATTCAGATATGCCGTATAGAGCCCTGCTCCGGCAAATGTAATTAACATTCCTAAAATAGTGCATCCCAGACATGCCGAGGATAGGTAAAGTGTTGAGACCAGAGGGGAGAGCCTTCTGGATTCAACCGGCGAAAAAACAGGCCACCAGAATATTATGCCAATCAATACGAAACTTATTTGCTGAACTATATATAGATTGTCGTTTGCCACCACCGTGTTGTGAAGAGAGGGTAGGTGCCATACCCACATTGCGCCCACACCTAAAAACCAGGCAATTATAGGGTTGCCCAGCACTTTCATTGCTGAACCGAGCGGCTCTATCTTTAGAGCTCTTTCCGCCAGAGCTTTGGGAATTCCCAATAGAAGTAACAGAGGTACTATAAGTAGAAGCAGTATGTGCTGTATCATGTGTGCGCTGAATAAATAGGTCCTTCCCAGGTAATCAAGAGGAGAGACCAGCGCTAATACAAAAATTAATACGCCTAAGATGTATAAAGCGGATAGTTTCGTAAACCTAAAGCCGGTAGTAATTCCATAGCCGACTAACAGAGCCAGAGCGGTTATTAAAACCCAAGGCTCCATATTCCATGTTGAACTCAATACTTGCCATATATTCATAATATTATCCTCTTATTATCTCGTGTTGATTATAAAAACGCCCAGAGATAAATAACTGAATAAACTACTATCCAGACTCCGTCTACGAAATGCCAGTAAATCGAGACGCATTCCACTCCGTCTGACTTGGGTCCTTTGAAATCCCCGAACAGCGCCAAACCCAATAGGATTGACAGCATAATCAGTCCGACGATCACGTGAAAACCGTGAAATCCGGTTAGTGTAAAAAATGTAGTGCCGAATACGTTTCTGCTTATTGTAATGTTCTGATCGATTAAACCAAACCATTCACTTGCCTGACCGTATATAAATATCGCACCAAGTACAATCGTTACTAATATCCATATCTTGAGCATTAAGTGGTTCTTCGTCGCAAGACTTCTGCCCGCAAGCCACATTGAGAAGCTGCTCGCCAAAAGAAAAAGGCTGAATATCCCTGTTCTTACGGGATCTAAGCTGTTAAAAGCTGTAGGTCCGTCCGTTACGGAGTTATGAAAATTGACATAGGCCAAAATAAGCATAACAAAGAAAATAGATTCTGAGGCTACGAAAAAACCTACCAGCATTTTATTATTAGCCATTGAAAATTCTCCTAAACTACCTTCGCATTGGGTTCATCCGGCGTATCGGGGTGCTCTAGGTCCCATAGAGGCCGTCTTCCCCGTACGGGCGGCACTAAATCAAAATTATGTACAGCCGGAGGAGAAGAAGTAGCCCACTCGAGCGTCCATGCGTGCCAAGGATTATTGCCGGCTTCTTTTCCACTGCGGAGGCTGACGAAAATATTCCAGATAAATACCAGGATTGACAGCGCCAGGATTAATGCGCCGATTGTCGATACCAGGTTCATTGACCCCCAGTATGGGAAGTCCTGGTAGGTATATGTGCGGCGAGGCATTCCCATGACTCCAAGAAAGTGCTGAATGAAAAAGGTCATATTGAAGCCGACTATTGTTAGCCAAAAATGCCATTTCCCGAGGGTCTCTGACATCATACGTCCTGTAAATTTGGGGAACCAGTAATAAACACCTGCAAATATTGCGAATAACGAGCCCCCATAGAGTACATAGTGGAAATGCGCAACAATGAAATAACTGTCAGTTACCACCCAGTCTATAGGTGCTGAGGCTATAGCAACACCAGTTAAACCACCCATAACAAATTCTATAATAAATGCTACAGCAAAGAGCATCGGGGTCGCAAAATAGATTTTGCCGCCCCACATAGTGGCAACCCAGTTTAGTACTTTAACGCCGGTTGGAATCGCGATCAGCATGCTTGCTAGTGAGAAATATAGGTTTGCAACATTGCCCAAACCAACTGCGAACATATGGTGAGCCCATACCCCCACACTTAAAAGCCCTATAGCGACCGTGGAGCCGGCAACGAACTCGTAACCAAAGATAGGCTTGCGGGAGAAAACGGGAATGACTTCGGAGATTATTCCAAACGCCGGAAGTATTAAAATATAGACTTCAGGGTGTCCGAATCCCCAGAAGAAATGCTGCCAAAGTATTGCCGAGCCGCCGTGTGCAGGGGTGAAAAATGTGGCCCCCAGGAGCCGGTCAAGGAGCATCATTGAGAATGCTGAGGCGATAACAGGAATTACAAAAACAAGTAAAAAGGAGGTTACGAGTATCATCCAGACAAATAGCGGAAGCCTCCTTATAGTCATGCCCTTGATTCTCATAGTTAATATGGTCACAATGTTGTTTAACCCCGATGCGACCGAGCTAATACCGACCGCGAGCAATCCTAGAACCCAGTAGGTCGGCCCCTTATTTAATGAAAATGGCTTCTCACTAAGCGGGGCATACGCGAACCACCCGACTTCAGACGCTCCGCTTTGGGTGAAGAAGCTGTAGTAGAGGAGGATTCCTCCAAAGATAACGAGCCAGAAGCTAAGAGCGTTAAGGCGGGGGAAAGCCATGTCTCTCGCTCCAATCATAAGCGGTACAAGGTATACCCCTACGCCGATCAGAAAAGGCATCACGACGAAAAATATCATCGTAGTTCCGTGCATTGTAAACATTTGGTTATATACTTCGGGCGAAATGAAACCAAACTCAGGTTGAGCGAGCTGGATACGGATTACGAGTGCCTCTATGCCTCCAATAACAAAAAACACCATAGAAGCTAAGAGGTACATAATCCCTATTTGCTTGTGATCTACAGAGGCTACCCAGCTTAACATCCCCTCATTTTCTTTAAGGAGAGGCAGCGGTTTAATATTCTCGGGAACTATTGGAATTCTGCTGCTCATTTTAGAGCCTCCAAATATGCGACTATTGCATTTACTTCTGATTCAGTGAGTTTCATGTTGGGCATAAGTGACCCCGGTTTATATTTCTGAGGATCGGCAAGCCATTTAGCCAAGTTCTCCGGGCTGTTTGTAAGCACGCCGGCACCAATTGTTTGTCTCTTATTAAGATGTGTTAAGTTGGGGCCTATTCTAGCTGCTGCAGGAGTCCCCAGGATAGTATGGCAGTTCATACAAGCTTTTGTTTGGAATAACTGCGCACCTTTCCCTGTAAGTCCGGCTCTTGGAGTCTGTGGTATAACAAGTTCCTGTTTTTGCCATTCGTTAAATTCTTCTTCGGTTTGG
>JAJCZT010000048.1 GCA_029262255.1 Deltaproteobacteria bacterium | reverse complement strand
TTTTAAATGCGTATCTAAAATTCGACTTAGAGAAGCTCCTTGGTGTTAAAAGAAGCAAATTCGTAGTCTCGGGCTCCTGGGCCTCGGGCAGGAGTTTGAGTGAAAAAGATATAGGCAACTTTTTTACGGCATCCGAAGTGTTCAGCGGCAGATCAGTACTGCTATACCAGCTCTTTTTTGAATCGGAGCTCATGGAGAATGTCCTCAGAGTAGCGGTCGGCAGGATGGGTGTTGCCGATGAGTTCGGCACCTCTGAGATCTTCTACAATTATGTTAACACCGCAATAGACGGCAATCCTATAAGTTTGTTGATTAATGACGAAGCTTTTTTTGTCGATCCGCAGGCGAGCTGGGCTGTGCGTCTAAGGGCAAAGCCCGTGAAAAGTTTTCAGATAATGGCCGGTGTATATAACTCGAATCCGGCTGTGGGAAGGGATAGCGCCCATGGAGTGGACTTCTCTTTTCGTAAAGGGGTTATTCTCATAAGTGAATTCGGATATATCCGTAATCAGGGGTCTACTTCAAAAGGACTTCCCGGGAGTTATAAGTTCGGTGCTTTTTATGATACTAGAAAATTTAAAGAGTTGTCTAATGAATCGAAGACTCAAAGAGGTAACTACGGATTCTACTGGATGTTTGAGCAAATGGTTTACCGCGAAACTCTTGAAGATGATCAAGGTTTTACTCCCTGGGTTGCTCTGACTCTATCTCAGGACGAGAATATTAACACCTTCCCATTTTTTATATCGGGCGGATTTGTATACGGAGGGCTATTTCCCAATAGGAACGATGATAATACAGCATTTGGTTTCGCGTACGGCAGTCTGAGCGATGATTTGGATAATAAAGATTATGAACTAATGCTCGAGCTGACACATACTTTTCAGGCTACTCCATGGCTCCAAATTCAGCCTGATGTGCAGTGGATTGTACACCCGGGCGGAAGCTCCGATATTCCTAATGCGCTGGTTTTGGGAATGCAGATGGTTGTAGATATTTAAATGGTAATAAACAATGTCTAGTGGAAAATATAGCGGGGAAAGCTAATTCCTTCCCCCGCTATAATGAAATTTAGTTGTTAATTATTTTCAGGCTGGAAAATTCTATTTAAGAAAGCCTGGGTTTGATCCCACGATTTCTTGTCGGCGTCCTCATCATATACAAGTGGAAGATCAAATTTCTTTCCGGCTTTGTCTGCGTCCGGATTAGTAAAACTGTGCTGAACGCCAGGGTAGACAACCAGTTCATAACTAGAATTGGTGTTTTCCATTATTTTTTTAAAGACGTCAAACTGTTCCTTTGATACAAATGGATCAGCGCCGCCGTGGAAAACAATTATCTCTGCTTGTGGAGCCGCATTTTCAGGAGCCTCTTGTGGAAGAAGTCCGTGGAAGCTAGCTACTCCGTCTAGGTCTACGCCGCGAAGAGCCATGTTTAATACAACTCCTCCTCCGAAACAATATCCGATAGCTGCTATATGCTCAGGATTTACAGTTTTCTGTTCCTTTAGGTAATCCATTGCAGCTTCGAATCTTTTCTGGGCAACATCTAGATTCCCTAACACCGCCCCTGCTAACTCACCCGCCTTTTTTGGATGATCAGCTGTTGTAGCATCTCCGTACATGTCTACTGCAAGTGCGGTATAGCCAAGCTCAGCCAGTTTATTAGCCCTTGTTCTTGCATAATCATTATGTCCCCACCATTCGTGAACGACTAAGACACCCGGTCTTTTGCCTTTGACACTGTTATCGTAGGCTAAGTATCCTTTCAGGGTCGTCCCGTCTGATTTGTATTCTACTTCTTTTCCCACTATTTTGGCGGATGCCGTTATAGAAAGAAAAGAAAAGACTAAAACTAGAAATAAACTCAAAATTTTCATACCAAATTCCCTCCATATGTGTTAGTTTTCATTAATCATAGATATATTGACTAGTCATTGCAAGTAATATCTCAGATCAACTTTTACATTTAGATGGCGTAAAACAAGGTAAAGATTCAGTGACCCGTAAACAAATACTTACTTTTTTCGCAATGGGATTGGGAATTCTTGCAGTAGCAATGGATATAACTGCAATTAATGTTGCTATTCCCGCTATCGAGAAGACCTTTAAAACAGATGTGGAAACCATCCAGTGGTTAATTAACGGCTATATACTATCCTTTGGGGTTTTGATGGTAACTTTCGGTAGGCTGGCGGATATCTTTGGTCGTAAGAAGATATTTTTTATGGGGCTATTCATTTTCGGGTTAGCCTCTCTTGCCGGGGCCTTATCTAGTAGCGCAGCTATGATAATTGCTGCCAGGGTTATTCAGGGGGTAGGGGGAGCAATGTTATGGCCATGTATTATCGGAATTCTTTATTCTTCAGTATCTGATAATCAAAAGAGTTTAGCGGGTGGATTACTTTTGGGTATCGCCGGTATTGGTAATGCGGCGGGTCCTTTAATTGGCGGAGCTTTAACAGAATTCGCATCTTGGCGTTGGGTTTTATTTGTCAATGTCCCGGTATGTATTATCGCTGGAATTATTACTTAT
>JAJCZT010000047.1 GCA_029262255.1 Deltaproteobacteria bacterium | reverse complement strand
ATATACATCTGCTATTAATTGCCATAATATTCAAGTCATCGAGAAAAATGGCGTTAAATATGTTTCTTTCAATCTACTTGATCCCTCCCATCCTAATTACAGCAAAAAAAGATATAGAATGCTTTTACATTCCAAGAAGAGGATAAAAAATTCATTTGGAAAATCAGAGGAAAGGTGCATAGTAAAGACTGTTATAACACTTTTTGGAGAAAAATTTGAAATTGAACTTTCCCTTAGCGACCGCTCTAAAATGGATTGCCCCGTACTCATTGGAAGAAAGCTGTTGAAAAAAGGATTTGTCGTTGATGTATCTAAAACTAATCTTTCGTACAAGCAGAAAATGAAAAGGAGATAAAAATGAAGATTGCCGTACTATCCAGAAACGCAAATTTATATTCGACAAAAAGACTTCTCGAAGCAGGTTTAGAACGAGGTCACGAAGTTGAAGTAATAGATTTTCTCAAATGTTCTATGGTCATAGAAAAGAAAAACCCCGAAATATACTACGATGGCAAGAAGCTTGAGGGAATTGATGCAGTGATTCCGAGAATAGGAGCATCTAGGACCTTCTACGGCACTGCAGTCGTAAGACAGTTTGAAATGATGCATGTGTTCCCTGCAAATGAGTCGCAAGCTATTACAAGGTCAAGAGATAAACTTCGTAGCATGCAGATTATGTCTCGAGCAGGAGTGGGAATGCCGGTCACCGCTTTCGCATCAGACCCTGACGACATAAACCGCCTAATTGAGGAAGTAGGAGGAGCGCCTCTTGTAATAAAACTGCTTCAGGGCACCCAAGGCATAGGAGTCGTGCTTGCGGAAACTAAAAAAGCTGCAAAATCTGTTATGGAAGCATTTTACGGTATTCAGGCGAATATGATGATACAAGAGTTTATTAAAGAATCAAAAGGTGCTGATTTGAGGGCTTTTGTCGTAGGTGGAAAGGTAGTCGGAGCTATGAAAAGACAGGGTGCTGAAGGTGAGTTCCGCTCTAACATTCACCGAGGTGGAAGCGCTAATGAAATTAAACTCAGCAGAAGCGAACGCTCGACTGCTCTAAAGGCTGCTAAGCTTCTTGGGCTCAACGTTGCAGGAGTTGATATGTTGCAATCAAGTACTGGTCCTAAGATTATGGAAGTCAATTCCTCCCCAGGTCTTGAGGGGATTGAAAAAGCCAGTGGAGTTGACGTAGCAGCAACAATTTACGAATTTATTGAAGAAAATGCGCACCGAAAAAGGCTTATAAAAGACAGAGTAAAATCATAAATGTCTGAGAAAGTAATAATAAACGGTCAAGAAATACTTCCTGGGCAGAATGTACAGATCAATCTAAACGTAGCCAAACTGCCTACTCACACTATGATAGACCTTCCTGTTTTTGTTTTTAGGGGTAAAAAGAAGGGCCCTAGGCTTCTGATTATGGCCGGTATTCATGGAGATGAACTTAATGGTGTCGAAACGATTAGACGCCTGATAGTTAGCAACTCGGTCATCCCAACTAGAGGGATGGTAGTTGCCGTGCCTATAGTTAATGTTTACGGTTTTTTAAATAAGTCACGGTACCTGCCTGATGGTAGGGATTTAAATAGAAGTTTTCCAGGTACAAAAACGGGTTCACTCGCATCAAGAGTAGCGCACACTTTAATGAACGAAATACTGCCCGTAATTGATTACGGGGTAGATCTACATACAGGTGGGGCAAATGATAATTATCCGCAAGTAAGATGCACGTTTGATGTGCCGGACAATTTGAGTCTTGCCCGTGCTTTCGCACCTCCTTTCATAATTAACTCTAAACTAAGGGACGATTCATTGAGAAAAGCGGTTCATGAAATGGGGAAAACTATGCTTGTTTTCGAAGGCGGTGAAGCACTTCGTTTTGATGAGCTTGCAATAAAGGAAGGCATGAATGGAATCAAAAGGCTCATGAAGCATTTGAAGATGAGGCCCTCAAATCCACGAAAACTAAGGAAGCCAGTCGAGATTGAAAGCACTTCATGGATACGAGCAAGAAATTCAGGAATTTATAGAGCTTTTGTAGAATATGGAGAAAAAGTAAGCAGAAACCAAATTATTGCCAGCATAACTGACCCATTTGGTGAGACAGAATATAAGATTAAATCTGGTGCTAACGGTTATATTATAGGTATCAGGAGCTTGCCGGTAGTCAACAGAGGTGACGCACTTATTAATATAGGAATTGAGAGCAAAGTTGATAATAGTGTTTAGTAGAATATTGCTTAAAAGGAGATATTAAGAAATGTATGCAATAGTAATAATCACTGTTATAAGCTTGGTTGGATCATTCCTTTGCTCTCTTATGGAAGCGGCTATCTATTCGATTTCCAGAAGCAGGATTGAATCTCTAAGACGAGAAGGTGATCCGGGAGGAATAAGACTCGCCCGTCTCAGAGATAAAATTGATGAACCCATTGCGGCAATACTTACGCTTAATACAACTGTAAACGTCCTAGGTGCCTCAATTGCTGGCTCTCTGGTTGCTAGGTATTATGGAGATACATGGCTTGGAGTATTTTCCGGCATCTTTACGGGCGGAGTCCTAATATTCAGCGAAATTATTCCAAAGTCTCTAGGAGTAACCTATGCCAACACCCTCGCTCCCCGTCTATCTATAGTAATTGAATTTCTTATCAAGATACTATGGCCATTTGTAAAAATGAGCGTCTTAATAACGAAGCTATGGGGGAAAAACTCACATCTAAACTTTCCAACTGAGGATGATTTAAAAAGCCTCACAGAACTTACACATCAAGGTGGGAGTATACTGCCGGAAGAGGCTGAGATGGTTACTAACGCCCTCAGATTAGATGATATGACTGTCGGAGAAATCATGACACCCAAATCTGTAGTACAAGAGATGCCTGATACTACAATTCTTGGCGGTATTGACCTTGATTCGGAATACTGGCACTACAGTAGGGTGCCCGTTTATACCGAAGGAGAGCCTGATAAGATAATAGGTGTAGCACGAAGGAGTGATGTCTCAATGTCATTACTAAGCGGCGATCGAGATAAAACTCTGCGAAACATCATGGTAGCCCCTGACAATGTGCCGGAAAATATGTATCTAAATGAGCTTCTTAAACGTTTTATCATAACGCGAAGACACCTTTTTTGTGTAAGGAACGATAAAGACGAGTATATTGGCATTGTTACTTTAGAAGACATAATTGAATCCCTCATTGGTGAAGAGATAGTAGATGAGCTCGATATTCACGAAGACATGCAGGAATTAGCAAACAGAAAAAGTCATAAAGATTAGGATTTCACAATAAGAATTGTGAGGAAAAGCAAACATGTTTGCTATAGGTGTGATAGTAGGGATTACGCTACTGGGTTATTTTCTTTGTTCACTGATGGAGGCTGCGCTATATTCAATACCTAGAAGTCGTATCGAATCATTAAAGAGGAGCGGTGACCCTGATGGTATCAGGCTTGCAAAACTTCGCGATAAAATTGATGAACCGATCGCGGCAATACTAACTCTTAATACCACTATAAATATTATTGGAGCTACTTGGTCTGCAGGATTAATCGCTAAACATTATGGCGATTTATGGCTGGGTGTATTTTCAGGAGTTTTTACAGGAGCAGTTCTTTTTATAAGTGAAATAGTGCCAAAGTCTTTGGGAGTGACTTTTGCAAGCTCAATTGCCCCTCGGCTGGCAGGAATCATTACATTGTTGGTTACAGTACTTTGGCCCTTTGTGAAACTAACTACTTTTATTACCAGAATGTGGGGACAACAAGCGCATATAAATTTCCCAACAGAGGAAGATGTAATAAGTCTAGCATTACTCAGTCGTCATAGCCGTGCTATCATGTCTCATGAAGCTCGCATGATAGTAAATGCTCTACGTCTGGATAGATTGAAAGCCCAAGACATTATGACCCCCCGTTCTGTGGTTTTTAGCTTGCCTGGAAATATGTCTCTTAAGGATATAGATATCGACGCTGATGATTGGAACTTCAGTAGAATGCCTGTATACAACGAGAAAGATCCCAATAAAATAATAGGAGTTGTTAATAGGCGTGATATCGATTTCTCTTTGCTTAAAGGAAAGGGTGATGAAAAAATTAGCAGCTTAATGAGCGAACCGGATTTTGTTCACGGAAGTATGCCACTGCACAAGCTTCTAGATAAATTTATAGATACTCGGCGCCACCTATTTTATGTCAGGAATGATAAAAACGAATTTATTGGAGTAGTCAGTTTAGAAGATGTAATTGAGTCATTGATTGGGGAAGAAATAGTTGATGAGTCGGACATACATGAAGATATGCAGGAATTAGCAAAGAGGAAAGAGCAATAAAGATGTAACAAACAATATTTCTTGCATGCAATAAGAATGCATTAATAGATCCAATTAGATTTCCCCTTCCACATCTAGGCAATCAAAGCCGTAACTGTCAAGCCCCCAAAAACCGATTCACCATTAAAGACGGTATAATTTTTTATGCTTCTATATATTGACCTGCCCTCTATAATAGGAGCATAGTATAAGTTAGAATTTTGACAGAAAACCCTATATACATCAGCTCAACAGAAGAATTACTACCGACGACTAAGACAAAAAATGTCTGGAACTCAAGAATAAACAGTTCAAAAATACTGAGATAATGAAAAACTAACTCAAAGCTGACCAGAACTTTAAAATAACTGTAAACACTGTACTTTCTATAGCATCGAAAGCATATGAGCTATTTGAAAGTTCGAATATTGAGCAAAAACGTAGACTTATCAATTTTGTGTTTTCGAACTTGGAATTAGAAGGTGCAACCCTCCTTTATTCTTTGAAAAAACCCTTTGATTTAACGGTTGATTGTACTACATTTAGAATTGGCTCCGGAGGAGGGATTCGAACCCCCGACCTAGTGATTAACAGTCACCCGCTCTGCCAGCTGAGCTACTCCGGAACCGATAAAGAACGCTCAGAACTTTAAGCACAACATTCTAACAGAAGAACATCATGAGTCAAGGATTTCACACTATATATAGATATTTAGAAACTCCGGTGCCCTGTCCGAATTTAGCAGGTTGATTAGAATCCCCCATAAACGTATACTAAAGTTGTCTTAAATAATCCATTTATCATAGAAAATGCCGAAGAAGACCGACAAAAACGACAAAACTGAAGAAAAACGATATCAGGGCAACCTGCTACCGGCCCATACTACTTCACTCCACAGATATCTTGCAGAAATTAGCAATTATCCGGTATTAAGCCGTGAGGAAGAGTACAAATTGGCTATGAAATATAAGGATGACGGCGACTTAGATGCCGCCAGGAAACTCGTTTCATCGAACTTAAAATTTGTAGTAAAAGTAGCTAACGAATATAAAAACTATGGATTTAATACAATGGATATAATCCAAGAAGGTAACGTAGGGCTTATGCACGCTGTCAAGGGATTTGATCCGACAAAGGGCTATCGGATTATCTCCTATGCCGTATGGTGGATAAGAGCCTATATTCAAAACTATATTATCAAAAGCTGGAGCCTGGTTAAAGTTGGAACTACTCAGGCCCAAAGAAAACTATTTTACAAACTGCGCTCTACCAAGAATCAAATGGAAATAGGTGAGGGAAATCTTAGCCCGGAGGATTATAAAGAACTTGCTGATAAACTTAATGTTTCAGATCAGGCTGTGATAGAGATGGACCAGAGAATGGGAAGCAAGGATTTATCTCTCGATGCTGAGATTGCGGGGGATACCGATTTATCTCATATGGATTTTCTCACAGATGATGATGAAAACCAAGAGGATTTGATAACTAAGGCGGAAGAGGCAAAGAGAGTCAAGAGCACGATGGTCGATGCACTAAAAACCTTAAAGGATAGGGAACGGTTTATAATAGAGAATAGGATACTCGCGGATAAACCACTTACACTTGAAGAACTTGGGACTAAATTTAAGATATCCAGGGAAAGAGTGAGGCAGATTGAAAATGCTGCGCTTAAGAAGATGAAAACTATTTTAAAAGAAAAAGGTATCAGTAAAAATTCTTAAATCAGGCTATCGCTTCAAACTAACTAGCATTAATAATATCAGAGAATTTGCTAAGAGCCTCATCTAATTTCTCAGGTTTATTTCCTCCGGCTTGCGCCAGATCGGGCTTACCGCCCCCCTTGCCGCCGATAATAGGAGCAAGTTCTTTTACGATGTTTCCCGAATGGTATTTTTTTGTTAAATCCTTTGTTATGCCAACCAGGATAAAAGCCCTGCCCTTATCTCTGCTCCCTAAAGCCGCTATACCTGAATCAAGTTTACTTCTCACATCATCCCAAACCTTTCTTAACTGAGTTGCATCAGCTCCCGGTACTTCAGCCGCTAGCACCTTGGTACCGTTAACTTCTTTTACGTTGTCCATTAAATCGCCGGCTCTTTCGCTGAGCATCTTGTTCTTATATGAATCAAGCTCAGCTTTAACAGACTCATTTTCTTCTACTAACCTTTTAAGTCTCGAGATAAAATCGGATTCAGGAACCCTCAGAATATTTGAAGCCTCAGAAAGGATATCCTCTTTCCCCCTCATAAATCCCCAGGCAGACTCTCCAGCAAGAGCGTCTATTCTCCTTACCCCTGCGGAAGACGCGCCTTCGGACACAATCTTAAAAAGCCCCGCCTCCCCTGAAGTATCAAGATGAGTGCCTCCGCAAAGCTCTATACTATAATCCCCAATGCTTACCACTCTCACCTTATCTCCGTATTTTTCCTCGAAAAATGCCATAGCCCCTTTTTTTATTGCATCATCATAAGAGACATCAGTCTCAATAATTACATTATCGTCCCACCTGATCCTCTCGTTGATAATATCCTCCATCTTTCTTAAATCCTTATCGTCAATAGAAGAATGGTGTGTAAAATCGAACCTGAGCCTCCCGGGAGCTACAAGGGAACCGGCCTGCCCCACATGTGTCCCGAGCACTTCCCTGAGCACCGCATGGAGTATATGGGTAGTCGAATGATGAGTCTCTACTCCGTATCTGAATTTTTCATTAACCCTAAGCTCTATTTTGTCGCCAACCCAAAGCGCCCCTTTCTTTACAATAGCGCGGTGAACGATAATTCCAGGGAGCGGTTTTTTGGTATCTATTACTTCTGCAATACCCTTCTCTGCCTCTATTACGCCCCGGTCGCCAACCTGACCTCCCGATTCGCCATAAAAAGGGGTCTTATCGCTAATGAGGTCAACTTCATCCCCTTCTTTTACATTATCTACAAGTAATCCATCCTTAATTATTGCCGTGATTCTTCCGGTATCGACAGTCCTGTCATACCCTGTAAAATTCACTGCCAGACCGCCTGATACGAACTCCTTATATAAGGGTTCTAATTCACCATCCAAATCCCCTTTCCAGGCTTTGCGAGACTGCGTTCTCTGCTGCTCCATCTCCTTTTCAAAACCCTCATGATCCAGAGTGAGCCCGGCCTCGCCTGCAATATCCTCTGTTAGATCTACCGGAAAACCAAAGGTGTCATACAGTTTAAAAACAACGTCTCCCGGAAGGACTTTCTCGCCCTGGTGACTATCGATCTCTGCTTTTAGAAGATCAAGCCCTCTATCAATCGTTTCAAAAAATCTCTCTTCCTCATTTTTAACAACTTCCGCCACAAAATCTATTCTTTCTTCAAGCTCAGGATACGCGTCCTGCATTATTTCTTTAACGCTGTTTGTTATTTTATAAAGACAGGGCTCTTCAATACCGAGCATCTTGGCATGACGGACGGCGCGTCTTAGAATTCTTCTGAGAACATATCCCCTACCCTCGTTTGAAGGAAATACTCCGTCAGAGATCAGGAATGTTACAGCCCGCGCGTGATCCGCAATAACTCTCATTGAAACATCGGAGTCTGCATCTTCTCCGTAGGTTTTTCCTGAAATCTCCTCTACATTGGAAATTATTCCGCGAAGGAGGTCTGTTTCATAGTTGCTTTTAACTCCCTGGAGTACAGCTGTAATCCGCTCAAGTCCCATGCCGGTATCGATACTCGGATTGGGAAGAGGCGTCATTTTGCCGCTTGAATCCCGGTCATACTGCATGAACACCAGATTCCAAAGCTCTAGGTATCGGTCACAATCACATCCCGGCGCACAGGTTTTCTTCCCGCAGCTAAATTCTTCACCCTGATCTATCAGAATTTCAGAACACGGCCCACATGGACCTGTATCACCCATTGACCAAAAGTTATCCTTCTCCCCCATACGAAGCACTCTATCCTCAGGGAGACCTATCACTTTTTGCCATAGCTCAGAGGCTTCATCATCTTCTTCAAATACGGTAACCCAAAGCTTTTCCACAGGAAGCTTATAAACCTCAGTCATTAGCTTCCAGCCAAATTCAATGGCCTCTTTTTTAAAATAGTCACCGAAAGAAAAGTTCCCGAGCATCTCGAAAAATGTATGATGTCTTGCTGTGTGTCCTACATTCTCTAGATCGTTGTGTTTACCGCCAGCTCTAACGCATTTTTGGGACGAAGTAGCCCTTTTGTATGAGCGCTTTTCCAGACCCAGAAATGTATCTTTGAATTGCACCATTCCGGCGTTTGTAAAGAGGAGAGTTGCATCATTCTTAGGTATTAGCGATGAACTCCTGACAACAGTATGATTGTTATCTTCAAAATATCTGAGAAATAATTCTCTAATTTCTGAGCCTGTCATTATTTATATCTCGCTCCATAATATTGTCATAACTAATTCTGCGCTAGAGTAGTATCTTTAACCATTTTTGAGGGATATTTTGCGGCCAACTGACCGCATGCGCCTAGAATATCACTGCCCCGGCTTTTCCTTATCCTTACATTTATCTTGTAGGATATTAGAATTTCCTGAAATTTTAGCACTCTGTCCCAAGAGGGTGATTGATAAGGCAGCGGATAGGCTTCGTTAAAAGGAATAATATTTATCTTGCATTTTATAGCCTCAAGAAGTCTTCCCAAAGTATGAGCATCGCTGTCGGAATCATTTACATCTTTTAGCAGCACATATTCGAACATGAGATATTTCCTGTTTGGGACAGGGAAATTAACGCTGGCATTTATAAGCTCCTTTATTGGATAGCGTTTGTTTATAGGCATTATTTCATCCCTGAGCTCATCCCTTGGCGCATTAAGGGAGACGGCCAGATTAACAGACACATGCTTGCCAAGCTCCTTAATTTTAGGAACTAGTCCTGAAGTTGATACTGTAATCCTTTTTGGAGAAAGTCCAAGGCAGTTCGGGTCAATAAAAGTACGAATCGATTTCACCAAATTTTGCAAATTATCCAAAGGCTCCCCCATACCCATAAAAACGATATTGGTTATAGCGTTATACTGGTTTACAAACATGTACTGATCCAGTATTTCTGAGGGGGTCAAATTTCTAATCTTCCCGACAGTTCCTGTCATACAAAATGTACATCCAAGTGCACATCCTACTTGTGAGGAGATGCAAAGGGTATTTCTCGCTTTCTCCGGTATCACAACGCTTTCAATCTGGTTACCGTCAGATAGTTTGAATAAGTACTTTTTAGTACCGTCGGTGGAAACTAGTTCATCTATCAGTTCAAGTGAGGGCTTCAAAGAAAAAGAAAACTCAAGAAGGTCCCGAAAGTCTTTTGAAAGATCTGTCATTTCATCAAAAGAACCGGCGGATTTTTTATATAACCACTTAACTATTTGCCGAGCCCTAAAAGGTTTGAAATCGTTATCAAGTACAAACTTTTCAATCTCTTGCGGGCTCAAATCTTTTATATTGGTATTGACTATGTTTTGCATAAATTGATCCATATGGTTTTAATCCAAGTAAGGATACAAGGCGAAAAACCATTATACAAGACCTTGTACCCTGACTATGGAATGTATCTCTAAAGAGAAAAAATGCTTTTACATAAGATAGGATTGAAATTGTGACCGATATAATTTGATGAATCGTTTTAAGACTTACAGAAAATTATTTAAACACGGACATTAACAATAAAATCAATATATAGATCTGGATTGATCAGGTCTTCATTTTCAAGACTAGTCCTTCCAGAATTACAGTTTTATCTCTGTTATTACAGGCTGTTACATCTAATCTCTCAAGCAGTTTCTTATGTCTCTTTAGAGATAGCATCTGATCTACAAAGCCAGGTAGTTCCTCTCCCTTTTTAGAGTTATATCAACAAGCTCAGTTTCGATTTCAGTCTATCTTGTTCTTAGCCGCTCTTTTGAATATCCGTATGTTTTAATCATCTTTTAGATGGGCTTTCTCATCTTGAAACTCTTTTAACAACCAGGGCTTTATCTCTTTTTTTCTTCCTCCTCAATTTTTCTTTGTATTTTCAATAGAAAAAGAGAAATGCCAGGAAAATGAGACCCCCATAAAAGCATAAAAAACTAAAATAGAAAAGATCTGCGGCATAAGCCCATAATAATGCCGTATTTAATTTTTTCAATCTAAAATGATGTCCGTACCATACAATCTAACGAAATTTACAGGTATATTAATGCGAGAGAGAAGAACCGAATATGCCCAACTTAAAAACCGCTTTAGATCATGGATTAACACAGGAAGAATACAATAAAATTGTAAGCACTCTAGGCAGAGAGCCCAATATAACAGAACTCGGCATTCTCGCGGCAATGTGGTCGGAGCACTGCTCGTATAAGAGTTCAAGAGTTCATCTAAAAAAACTCCCGACAAAAGGGGATGTTGTAATCCAGGGCCCTGGAGAAAATGCTGGAATAGTCGACATTGGAGAAGGACTTTGCGCAGTATTTAAAATGGAAAGCCATAACCATCCGTCTTTCATCGAGCCTTATCAGGGCGCGGCTACCGGTGTGGGCGGAATATTAAGGGATATATTTACAATGGGGGCAAGACCAATTGCGATCCTGGATTCCCTGAGGTTTGGAAACCCCTCACTGCCAAAAACTAAATTTCTAGTAGACGGGATTGTAGACGGGATTGCGGGTTATGGAAACTGTATTGGTATTCCTACGGTAGGCGGCGAGGTTTATTTTGATGACTGCTACAACGGCAACCCCCTCGTTAACGCTTTTGCATTAGGCATTACCAGGACAGATGAGATATTCAGAGGCTACGCTACGGGAATCGGCAACCCCGTTATATACGTTGGATCAAAAACCGGAAGAGACGGTATCCACGGTGCGGTAATGGCTTCTGAGACATTTACCAAAGAGGCTGAGGAAAAAAGACCCGCGGTCCAGGTTGGAGACCCTTTTACGGAGAAACTCCTTTTAGAAGCATGCCTTGAGCTATTTAAGACAGGGACTGTAGTGGGTATACAAGATATGGGTGCGGCTGGGCTCACGTCTTCTTCAACCGAGATGGCTGAGCGGGCAGGTACAGGACTTAGGATAGAAATTGATAAGGTACCCAGAAGAGAAGATGGAATGACTCCTTATGAGGTAATGTTGTCCGAGTCACAGGAACGAATGCTGGTGGTGCTCGAAAAAGGAAAAGAACACATAGCTGAGGACATATTTAAGAAATGGGATCTCGACTTCAGCATAATAGGAGAAGTCACCGACAACAGCAAGCTTATAATTACGGACAAAGGCGATCTATCCGCCGATATCCCGATTAATCTTATATCAGAAGAAGCCCCCTCTTACAAGAGAGCTGCTGCGAGACCTGATTATATTGACGATATTAGAAGTTTTGATACATCCTCCATCTCCGTACCTAAAGACCTGGAGGGAGTACTCTTGAAACTACTATCCTCACCTACCCTCTCAAGTAAAAGGTGGATATTTGAGCAGTACGACTACATGGTAAGGACCAATACACTCACCCTACCCGGCTCTGACGCCGCGGTGGTCAGAATTAAGGGCACAAATAAAGCCATTGCCATGACTGTAAACTGCAACTCAAAATACTGTTATCTTGATCCCTACACAGGGGCGGGAATTGCGGTTGCTGAAAGCGCGCGTAACCTGGCATGTTCAGGGGCCACTCCCCTTGCTATAACAGACTGTCTCAACTTTGGCAGCCCTGAAAAACCGGAAGTAATGTGGCAATTCGAGCAGGCAATTGATGGTATGAGCGAGGCTTGCTCTAAACTAAACACTCCAGTGGTTAGCGGTAACGTAAGTTTCTACAACGAAACCGAGGGTACGGCAATCTACCCAACCCCGACAATTGGCATGGTAGGACTGATTGAAGACATGCATAAACATATGACCCAGTGGTTTAAAAATGAGGGGGATATCATTGTTCTACTTGGCGAGACCAAAGAGGAGTTTGGCGGAAGTGAATATCTAAAGCAAATACACGGGAAAGTCTGCGGAACGCCTCCAAGCCTTGACTTGGATAAGGAATTAAAATTGATCACGGCTTTACTTAAAGCTTCAGAAGAAGGTATAATAAAATCGGCTCATGATATATCCGAGGGGGGACTCGCGCTAGCGATATCTGAATCCTGTTTTACACCTGGTGGCCCAAAAGGTGTTGAAATTAAAATACCTCGGCTAATAAGAGATGATGCTCTCCTATTTTCAGAATCACAGGCAAGAGCAGTAATATCACTTGACGAAGAAAACATTACTAAGATCAAAAACTTAACAAAAGAGTGCGGCGTACCCATGGAAATAATCGGTAGGGTAAATGGGACAAGACTATTTATAGAGGACTTAATTGATATTCCTATATCTAAAGCCTATAGCAAATGGGCCTTGGGATTTGAGAATATACTAAAAAGCTATGCCTAAGCTTAAAGAAGAGTGCGGTGTTTTTGGGATATACAATAACCTCGAAGCCTCTAACCTAACCTATCTAGGGCTCCATGCCCTTCAACATAGGGGACAGGAAAGCGCCGGCATTGTCACTTCAGATGGGGCAAATCTTCACAAGCACCGTGATATGGGTCTTGTGTCTGACATTTTCTCAGAAGAGGTTTTATCCGGTCTTCCAGGGAAAAATGCAATCGGCCACGTTCGTTATTCAACCACAGGCTCAAGTCAACTCAAAAATATGCAGCCAATAGTAATAAACTATTCTAAAGGCCCGCTGGCAATTGCCCACAACGGGAACTTAACTAACGCAAAGGCCCTGAGGGATGAACTAGAGGGAGAAGGCGCTATATTCCAATCTACGACAGATACTGAGGTCATAGTGCATCTGATCGCTAAATCCAAAGAAGAGAAACTAATAAGAAGAGTTATCGAAGCTCTTATAAGATGTAAGGGAGCGTATTCTCTTATGTTCCTAACTCCGGAGTACATGATAGCCGCAAGAGACCCCTATGGTTTTAGGCCGCTAGCAATGGGCAAATTGGGAGACTCGCCGGTGTTTGCTTCTGAAAGCTGCGCTTTTGATCTAATAGAAGCCGATTATGAAAGGGAAGTTGAACCTGGGGAGATAATTGTTGTAAGCCAAGATGGGACGCAATCTTTTAAACCCTTTGGCGAGGTCAAACACGCATACTGTGTTTTTGAATATATTTATTTTGCAAGACCTGACAGTTTCCTTACCGGAAGAAATGTTTATCAGGTAAGAAAAGAACTCGGCAAACAGTTGGCCAGAGAACACCCGGCGGATGCCGACATTGTTGTAGCCGTACCGGATTCTGGAGTTCCTTCCGCGATAGGCTTTGCTGAAGAGGCTGGGCTTCCGCTTGAGTTAGGACTTCTAAGAAGCCACTATATGGGAAGAACATTCATCGAACCCCAACAATCCATACGGAACTTTGGAGTCAAGTTAAAATTAAACGCGATAAGGGAAGTCCTTAATGGCAAAAAAGTCGTAATTATTGACGACTCGATAGTAAGAGGAACCACCAGTAGAAAAATTGTAAAAATGATAAGAGCAGCCGGGGCAAAAGAGATCCATATGAGGATCAGCTCCCCTCCGACCAAGTTCTCTTGTTACTACGGTATAGACACACCGGTAAAAGAAGAACTTATAGCAAACTCTTTAGATACCGAAGAAATAAGGAAATACATAACGTCCGATTCTCTTGGATATTTGAGTCTTGAGGGAGTAATGAGCGCAGTTGAGGTTTCCAAAAAAGCAAATGGGAAAGAGCACTTCTGCAATGCATGTTTTACAGGAAAATACCCGGTTGAATTAACAGACCAGAAAACGAAAGTCAAACAACTTGGGCTTTTTGGAACTTAATTAAGAGGCTTTAGTGGGGACAAACAATCAGTATTATTTGGCATTCCCATCTTCAAAGACATACCCGAATCGATCAAACATCATCTTATCTTTCTCCGCTACAATCTCACGCAACTCATCATCATAGTATTCACTGTAATGATGATGTGGGCTTTTATTCACTTTGGGATACCAATTAACTCCGTACTTTAACAACGTAGGTAATTCTGTTATATCTGATATGATGGAGAGAAAATCATTCCTTAAATTCTCAAACCTACCCAATCTGACATTCTCCGACTCGTCACCAAACATGGCCAGCAGAAAAGCAGTATAACCACCAACCGAACTATATTTCTCGGTATCAAAAGCATCTTTAAAAAACTTGCCGTAGTCCATCTCAAAACCGTTAATCAAAGTGCTTTTAAAGTCCCTGTTTCCATTGTCAGAAATTTCGTTGAAAATCTCATTCCTCCAAACATTCATATGAAAAAAGTACCAGGACACATACCAATCATATGGGTTACGGACAAAGCCGAATCTAGGAAGATGCTGATGAGTAGAAGGTATATCCGATACGTGCATATGCTCCCCGAGCAGCTCAGTTTCCCATTTCCGGGGCGCAAACAGATTAAACATTTGTCGAATAAACCTGCCGCCTGTTCTTGGGAAATGAATAAAGACAAAGTGTTTGCTAGTTATCATCTATTTTAAATCCTGACAATCTTAGGGTGCGGTAAGAATGATAATTAAAAAAATCTAACGTATTTCGTTTAATTTAGAAAGGACATCTTCAAGCTTCTTTTTTTGTGCGGAAAATTCCTCTAATTTTTGCTTTTCTTTATCGATAATATCTTCAGGAGCTCGGTCGAGGAATTTTGAATTAGAAAGTTTTCTTTCAGTTTGTTCCAGATCTTTGGTTACTTTTCCAAGTTCTTTTTTAATTCTTTGAGACTCTTTTTCTATATCAATCAAACCCTCAACAGGTAAAAACACTTCGACCCCGGAGATTATTTGCGCAATAGCTTTCTCAGGTTTATTCCCTTCTATCAATTCGAGCTCTGAAAGTGACGCCAAGTCTGTTATAGAGTCTCTATTGGGTGTTATATAATTTTGAACAATATCATTATCAGGAAGCAGAATTATATTGACCCTCTCTGAAGGATGGAGGCCGACTACCGCCCTAAGACCCCTTATAGCTGCGACTATATCCTTTACGAACTCAACTTCATCTTCCGCGTCTTTATGAATCTCGCTCTCATTAAATTCAGGAAAGGCGCTGACAACTATGCTTTCCGCGATTTCCTCATCTACCCCCTTGATCTGAACGCCAAAACTTTTTAGCCTTTGATACAGCTCTTCGCTCACGAAAGGAGCAATAGGATGAAGAAGTCCAAGCGCCGTTGTCAAAACCCTGACTAACACACTTTGGGTTCTCTGCTTATCCTCCTGGTTTTCACCGTACAGGATGGGTTTTACAAGCTCCAGATACCAATCGCAGTACTCGGCCCAGAAAAATTGATAAATCGAACTGGCGGCTTTATCAAATTCGTAGCTTTCAAGAGCATGTTCCACTTCCTTTATTGTCCGGTTCAGTTTAGTCAGTATCCACTTATCATAAGTAGAGAGTTCTTCACCGGAGAGAACTAAATCCGGATCGTAACCCTCTAAATTCATCATTGAGAATCTCGAGGCATTCCAAATTTTATTTATGAAGTTTCTATATCCCTGAATCACAGGCATTGAGAGCTTTATATCTCTTCCCTGAGTAGCCAGAGCGGTAAGACTAAACCGCATAGCGTCGGCTCCATATTTATCTATAACCTCAAGGGGATCAATAACATTGCCCCTTGTCTTACTCATCTTCTGCCCTTTCTCGTCCCTTATTAGGCCGTGGATATAAATATCCTTAAACGGTACATCCCCCATAAATTTAAGCCCTTGCATAATCATGCGGGCAACCCAGAAAAAAATAATATCAAAACCGGTAACAAGAACACTGGTTGGATAGTATTTCTCAAGATTAGGATTTAGCTCGGGCCAGCCTAGAGTAGAGAACGGCCAGAGCCCGGATGAAAACCAGGTATCAAGAACATCGGGATCCCGTACAAGATCTACATCTTCGCCGTAATGCTCCCTAGAGGCCTCAAGAGCTTCCTCCTCTGACAACTCAACAAATATATGACCGTCGGGGCCGTACCATGCCGGAATCTGATGACCCCACCATAGCTGCCGCGATATACACCACGGTTCAATATTCCGTAGCCATTCAAAATAAGTCCTTTCCCAGTATTTAGGGATGAATTGAACTCTCCCGTCTTCAACACAAGAGATAGCTTCCACAGCCAGCTTTTCAGCGTCTACATACCACTGGTCAGTAAGCCAGGGCTCAATTACAACGCCAGATCTATCCCCGTAAGGAACAGTGTGGACCGTATCCTCAATTTCTCCCAAGAGACCTTGCCCCTCCAGATCTTCTATAATCCGTTTTCTGGCTTCAAAGCGGTCAAGTCCCCTATAAACCTTTGGAACGTTATCGTTTAAATGCGCTGTTGAGTCAAAGATATTAATCATTTCAAGGTTTTGTCTCTGCCCAACCTCAAAATCATTAAAATCGTGTGCAGGTGTTATCTTCACAGCTCCCGTACCCTTTTCAGGGTCACTATACTCATCCGCAACAATAGGGATTTTTCGTCCTACAAGAGGAAGTACAACGTTTTTACCGACAAGGTGTTTATAACGCTCATCCTCAGGATGAACAGCTACACCAGTATCTCCGAGCATTGTTTCAGGCCTTGTAGTAGCTACTGTAATAAATTCATTACTACCTTCTATCGGGTACTTGAAATACCAGAAGTTTCCATTAACTTCGCGCTGCTCTACCTCCAAATCGGAGATTGCGGTGCAAAGTTGGGGGTCCCAGTTAACCAGTCTCTTATCTTTGTAAATTAAATCCTGATCATAGAGGTCAACAAATACCTTTCTAACGGCATTTGATAGGCCCTCATCCATTGTAAACCTTTCTTTGTCCCAATCAGGCATTGCTCCGAGACGTCGGAGCTGAAGTGTAATTGTGTTACCGGATTCTTGTTTCCACTGCCAAACACGCTCTAGAAAAGCGTCTCTTCCTATATCGGTCCTTGATACCCCCTCTTTCTCCAGCTCACGCTCGACCATCATTTGAGTAGCAATACCCGCATGATCAGTCCCCGGAACCCAGAGTGCATCAAACCCCTTCATCCTCTTATAACGAATAAGAATATCTTGAAGCGTATTATTCAGAGCATGACCGACATGAAGAGATCCGGTCACATTTGGTGGTGGGATTACTATAGAAAAGGGTGGTTTATCCCCGGAAGGAGATGATTTGTAATACCCATTATCAATCCACTTCTCGTACCACTTCTTTTCAACCTTAGTTGGATCAAAAACCTTGTCCATCTCGGTTTTAACATTTTCAGACATTTTATTTTATATTGAATTCAGGAAAGAATTTAGATTTTGGTATTAGGGTCAAAGACTGATGACCCTAATACCGGTTTTGTTTTTTATTCTTCTTCAACAGCAGCAGCAGTTGGAACCGGAACTTCAAGCACTGGGACTTCAACATCAATATTTCTGTATATTGGGAGTCCGGTACCCGCTGGTATAAGCCTTCCCATAATAACGTTTTCTTTTAGACCTCTTAGATGGTCTTCTTTCCCTTCGCAGGCAGCCTCAGTAAGAACCCTTGTTGTTTCCTGGAATGATGCGGCAGAAAGCCAACTGTCAGTACTGAGTGAAGCTCTGGTTATACCAAGAAGAAGGGGTTCAGCAGATGCTGGTCTTCCACCCTGCTCTAGAACTCTTTCATTCTCTTCAAAGAAGACGTGCTTTTCAATAGCTTCGCCTACGAGAAGTATGGTATCACCAGGGTCTTTAATTCTTACCCTCTTGAGCATTTGTCTTACAATGGATTCAATATGCTTATCGTTTATTTTAACTCCCTGAAGTCTATAAACCTCCTGGATCTCGTCAACCAGATAACGAGTTAGCGCACGTTCTCCTCGTATTCTCAGAATGTCGTGCGGATTAATAGATCCATCAACGAGCTGATCCCCAGAAGTTACCTGCTCTCCCTCTCTAACAAGAACATGCTTACCCCTAGGAGCCAGATACTCTTTAGGTTCTCCTATTTCAGGGGTGACGACAACTCTTCTCTTTCCTTTAACATCCTTTCCGTATGTGACAATTCCATCAATCTCCGTCACAACGGCAGGGTCCTTAGGAAGCCTTGCCTCAAATAGTTCAGCTACCCTTGGGAGTCCACCGGTTATGTCCTTGGTCTTGGCACTTGCCCTGGCAATCTTGGCAAAAATATCCCCCGCACTAACCGCATCCCCCTCATTAACTTCGATAATAGCCCCTATGGGTAGTGAATATTGTATGCTTTTTCCTTCATCAGTCTTAATTACAAGACCCGGATGAACCTCTAGGTTTTTAGTTTCCATTACTACTTTCTTATAAATACCGGTAACTTCATCAACCTGCTCTTTTAATGTTACGCCTTGTTCCAGATCAACAAATCCTACCGTTCCATTAAACTCTGAAATGAAAGGTGTCGTGTAAGGGTCCCACTCCGCAAGAAGCCGGCCCTCTTTAATCTTATCCCCTTCTGCGACTTTAAGCTTCGCTCCAAGGGCTAAAGGATATCTTTCTCTTTCGTAACCTTTATCGTCCATTATTATTAGAATACCGGTACGATTTACCACAATGAAGCTTCCGTCCTTAGCTGTAACCGTCCTTACTCCGTTTAGCTTGACTTCGCCCTCGTGTGTATTCTCAAGAGTACTTTCAGCAGCCCTCTGACTCGCAGCACCACCTATATGGAAAGTTCTCATAGTAAGCTGAGTACCAGGCTCTCCAATTGACTGCGCAGCAATAATACCAACTGCCTCACCAATATTTACAAGCTTACCTGTAGCAAGGTTTCGGCCATAACATAAAACACACACACCAATTCGTGTCTCACATGTGAGCACGGATCTGATTCTGGCCTCGGTAATACTCCCTGTTTCATCAATTTGAGATGCCGCATGCTCGTCTATTTCATGATTGGCTTTTACAATAACGTCCCCGCTAATAGGATCAACTATATCCTCAATAGTCACCCTGCCAAGCACCCTCTCTCCAACTCTTTCTATAATTTCCCCACCTTCAACCAAATCACTAACCGTAATCCCCTCGGTGGTACAACAATCATATTCTTTTATCATTACATCCTGAGCTACGTCGATCAGCCTTCTCGTTAAGTAACCTGCATTCGCTGTTTTAAGCGCGGTGTCGGCTAACCCCTTTCTAGCTCCATGAGTAGAAATAAAGTATTGAAGAACCGTAAGCCCTTCACGGAAATTAGAAGTAATAGGAGTCTCAATAATTTCACCTGAAGGTTTAGCCATCAACCCCCTCATCCCCGCAAGCTGACGTACCTGAGTCTGACTACCTCTGGCCCCTGAGTCGATCATCATATAGATAGGATTGGCGCTTGCCCCCTTTCTGATATTCCCCTCAGAATCCACCATCTCTTCAAAAGTAATGTCTTTCATCATTTCCTGAGCTACGTCATCACTCGTACGTGCCCAGATATCAATAACCTTATTATATCTCTCTCCGTCGGTTATAAGCCCCTGGGAGTACTGATTCTGTACCTTTACAACTTCATCTTGAGCTTTTTGCAACATTTCCTTCTTTCTCTCAGGGATCTTCATATCATCGATTGCGATGGAAATACCTGATTTTGTGGAGTACTTAAATCCTAACGTCCTCATACGATCTGCCAGGATTACAGTACTTTTTCCTCCGGAAACCCTGAAGCAACTATCCACAAGATCTTCAGACGCCCTTTTAGTCATTACTCTGTTAACCAGTTCAAAAGGGATACCCTCTGGCATTATATCGTAAAGAAAGACTCTCCCTACTGTGGTTTCGTATATTTTGCCATTAATTCTGATCTTTATCTTTGCGTGGATTCCAACATCTGTGGAATCATAAGCCATTTGCACTTCTTCTATGTTGGAAAAGATCTTTCCATCGCCTTTGTCAAAAGCTACATCTCTTGTCATGTAGTAAATACCAAGAACTATGTCTTGTGTGGGTAGAATTATAGGTTTCCCATGAGCAGGAGACAATATATTGTTTGTGGACATTACAAGTGCCCGACATTCGGTTTGAGCCTCAATAGACAGTGGCACATGAACCGCCATTTGGTCTCCGTCAAAATCCGCGTTATACGCTGGGCAGACCAAAGGATGGATCTGAATGGCTTTATCCTCAATAAGTATCGGCTCAAAAGCCTGAATACTTAGTCTGTGAAGTGTCGGAGCACGATTTAAGAGAACGGGATGTTCTTTAATTACTTCATCCAAAGCGTCCCATACAATCGGAGCCTCTTGTTCTACTAATTTTTTAGCAATTTTTATTGTTGCCGCAGCGCCCCATTTCTCAAGTTTATGATAGATAAAAGGCCTGAAAAGCTCCAGTCCCATCTGCTTTGGTATTCCACACTGATGGAGTTTGAGCTCAGGACCTACGGTGATAACAGAACGTCCAGAGTAATCAACCCTCTTTCCTAACAGGTTCTGTCTGAACCTTCCCTGTTTCCCTTTAATAATATCACTTAGACTTTTAAGCGGACGATGGTTGTGACCCAGTACAGGTCTCCCTCTACGTCCGTTTTCCAAGAGCGCATCTACAGATTCTTGGAGCATACGCTTTTCGTTTCTGACAATAATATCGGGAGCGCCTAACTCTAGTAATTTTTTTAGCCGATTATTTCTATTAATAACACGTCTGTATAAATCGTTAAGATCAGATGTTGCAAACCTTCCGCCATCAAGAGGCACAAGTGGTCTTAAGTCCGGAGGAAGTACAGGAATCCTTGTAAGAATCATCCACTCCGGACGGTTCTTGGATTTTCTAAATGCTTCACTAATCCGAAGTCTTTTTGCTATTCGTGCTCTTTTAATTGGAGACGCGGTGTCCTTCATTTCATGTCGCAGTTGTTCAGAAAGCTCAACAAGATCTATCTTCTTAAGCATCTCCCTTATGGTCTCAGCCCCCATACCGACTCTAAAGCTATGACCATATTCTTCAACTGCTTTTCTGTATTTGTCCTCACTTAGAACTTCTGCGAACTTTAGAGAAGTCCCACCGGGATCAACAACTACATAAGATTCATAGTAAAGGGCCTTTTCCAAATCCTTAAGAGTCATGTCAAGGAGCATGCCAATTCTAGAGGGAATACTTCTCAAGAACCAAATGTGAGCAACGGGTGAGGCAAGCTCAATATGAGCCATTCTATCTCTTCTTACTTTAGAAGAAATAACTTCGACCCCACACTTTTCACAAGTGATTCCTCTATGCTTTAGCCTCTTATACTTTCCGCAGGTGCATTCGTAATCTTTTACAGGTCCGAAAATTTTTGCACAAAACAAACCGCTTCTTTCTGGTTTGAAAGTCCTGTAATTAATAGTCTCTGGTTTTCTCACCTCTCCATTAGACCATTCTTTGATCTTTTCTGGAGAAGCTATCGATATCTTTACCGCAGAATACTCAGAAGGGTTTTTAGGCTTTTCAAAAAGGGTATCTACGTCCACGTTTTACCTCCCTTTATATTTTGAAATCATTAATCCCTTTCTAACTCATTTTTTTCAAGCAGCTCAACATCCAGGGAAAGTGCCTGGAGTTCTTTTTGTAACACTTTAAATGATTCAGGAAGACCCGGTTCGAAGTTCATATCACCTTTTACAATAGAATCAAATATCCTGGTTCTTCCTATTACATCGTCAGATTTCACTGTAAGAAACTCTTGCAGGGTATATGAGGCACCATAAGCCTCAAGCGCCCATACTTCCATCTCCCCAAGACGCTGGCCGCCGAAATGCGCTTTACCACCGAGCGGCTGCTGTGTAACCAGAGAGTATGGACCGATTGCCCTTGCGTGAATTTTTTCTTCAACAAGGTGATGCAGCTTTAACATATACATAACACCTACAGTAACTTTTTGATCAAAAGGCTCACCGGTGTGACCGTCAAAAAGTATTGTCTTACCATCTTCGGGTAAACCGGTTTCTCTTAACAATCCTTTTATATTTTCTTCAGAAGCTCCGTCAAAAACAGGAGACATTAAGGGAATTCCCTTCCCAAGACGTTTTGCAATTTCAACAACTTCCTCATCATCAAGATTATCTATTAGCTTTCTGGTTTCAGAGGAATCATAGATAGCTTTTAGCTTAGCTTTTAATGCATTAGGACTAAATTCTCTTTCCATAATGTCGTTTAGCTGCTGACCAAGCTCCTTACCCGCCCATCCAAGATGAGTTTCCAGCACCTGACCTACGTTCATTCTGGAAGGAACACCCAAAGGATTGAGTACCATCTCTACAGGAGAACCATTTGGGAGATATGGCATATCTTCCTCAGCAAGTATCTTTGAGATAACTCCTTTGTTTCCGTGCCTTCCAGCCATTTTGTCGCCTACTTGGAGTTTCCTTTTTACAGCAATCTTTACCTTTACTATTTTCAGAACCCCAGGAGGAAGCTCATCAGGTTTGGTGAGTTTAGAAATCCTCTGGTCATAAACTACATTCGTTAAATCAATTTGCTCAAGGGTTCTTTCAATGATTCGCTTTATCTCAGCCTCTACATTAGCGCCCTTTTCAACACCTATATCCGCAAGTTTCTCAAAAGGTATGCCCTTGAGGATATCCTCAACAATTTTATCACCCTTTTTGAAAACTGTTTTCCTTGATACGGTCAGTTTTGTAGAGGAAGTCTTATTAAGAATAAGAGGTTTTATGCGCTCAATAGCGTCGTCTTTTAAAATTTTAACTTCATCATCTCTATCTTGTTCCAAGCGCGTGACTTCAAAATCTTCGATGCTCTTAGCTCTATCGTCTTTACTAACAACCCTGGAAATGAGCATCTTAACATCAATAACGGTGCCATATACACCTGGGGAAGCTCTTAAGGAAGTATCTTTAACATCGCCTGCTTTATCTCCGAATATTGCTCTTAGCAAACGCTCTTCCGGAGAAAGCTGCGTCTCCCCCTTGGGAGATATCTTGCCTACGATTATGTCCCCTGGCTTTACCTCTGCCCCTATTCTGATTATTCCGCTCTCATCCAAATTCCTAAGAGCGTCTTCACTTACATTGGGGATATCTCTTGTAATTTCTTCTCTTCCGAGTTTTGTCTCTCTAGCGATACATTCAACTTCTTCAATGTGAATTGATGTAAACCTATCTTCTTTCACCAGTTTCTCGCTCATCAAAATGGCGTCTTCAAAGTTGTATCCGCCCCATGGCATAAATGCCACAAGCACATTTTGGCCAAGTGCCAACTCGCCGTGATCAGTTGAAGGACCATCAGCGATTACCTGTCCCGCCCTAATAGCCTGCCCTCTTTTTACTATCGGCTTCTGGTTCCAACAGGTGCTCTGGTTAGATTTTGGGAATTTAAGAAGGTTATACATATCAACGCCCGCTTCGTCTTTAGTGCTATCTGTATAAGCACTTACCACAATCCTAGAGGAATCGACATATTCAATCACACCATCTCTTTTCGCAATAACGGCTACTCCGGAATCTTTTGCAACTCTGTTCTCAAGACCGGTCCCAACAATTGGGGCACTGGTTCTAATTAGAGGTACAGCCTGACGTTGCATGTTAGAACCCATCAAAGCACGGTTTGCATCATCATGCTCAAGGAAAGGTATCAAAGAAGCCGATACAGAAACAAGCTGGGCCGGGGAAACGTCCATTAGCTCAACTCGATCACGATCAACCATTAAAAATTCGCCGCCTTGTCTTGCGGAAATAAATTCAGCTGTAAAATTCCCCTTTTCATCAAGTGCCGCATTTGCCTGCGCAATTATGTATTTTTCTTCAGCAAGCGCGTTCAGATAAACAATTTCATCTGTAACTCTTGCCTTTTTTACAACACGGTACGGGGTCTGTATAAAACCAAAGTCATTTATCTTCCCATATGTGCTGAGACTCGAGATAAGACCAATGTTCGGCCCTTCAGGAGTTTCAATCGGACATATTCTTCCGTAGTGAGAGGAATGAACATCTCTGACCTCAAAACCCGCTCTTTCACGCGTCAGACCTCCTGGGCCTAAAGCGCTGAGTCTTCGCTTGTGAGTAATCTCTGAGAGTGGATTAGTTTGATCCATAAACTGGGAAAGCTGTCCTGTAGCAAAAAATTCTTTTACGACAGCAATGACGGTTTTAGGAATGAGTAGTTCGCTCGGCATTAAGTTCTCAACCGCCTGATAACCCATTTTCTCTTTAACAGAACGGGCCAATCTTTCAAGCCCATGATAGAACCTGTCTTCAATTAATTCACCAACGGTCCTGACTCTTCTATTTCCCAGGTGGTCAATATCATCCGTTGCTCCTCTCCCACCTCTTAACCCCAGGAGATACCCAACAGTCCCCAAAATATCTTCTTTCGTAAGAGTAGATACCTCATCAGAAATCCCGTGATTAAGTTTATAATTTATCTTAAGCCGGCCCACTTGAGAGAGTCTGTATGTATCGGGATTAAAAAACATATTTTCGAAAAAAGTTTCCGCAACACTTAATGTCGGCGGATCAGTAGGACGAAACTTTTTATAAATTTCGGCAATTGCTTCTTCTCGGGTGTTTACTTTATCGGCAAGCACAGTGCTTCTAAGAGAGGCAACAACAGAAACGTTATCTATATAAAATACTTTTAATTCTTTTACATTAGCTTGTTTTATTTCATCTAGTTTTTCTTCGGTTATTACCTCATTAAAATTCACGATTACTTCGCCGGTTTTTTTATCTACAATATCGTCTGCGGCAAACCTGTCAATCAATTCGATTGGGTCAATTGGAATGCTTTTCACTTTTGCGTTTTTTAGCTTTTCAATATGGTTTCGTACTAACCTGCGTCCCTTCTTAATTAAGACATCTCCGCTTTTCGGATCCAATATATCAGATGTAGAGCGTTGATAGGGAAGTACATCGTAATTAACATCTTTGCTCATGCCGTTTGAATCTACATGTATAGACTCAACAGGGTAAAAATAATTCATTATTCCCTTATTATCGAAACCAAGAGCTTTTAAAAGCACAGTTACAAGAAATTTTTTCTTCCTATCTATCCTTACATGAAGAAGGTCTTTAGAATCAAACTCATAATCTATCCACCTGCCGTCATGAGGAACTATTCTTGCCGAGAAAGAAGATCTTCCCGCACTGTTATCTTTATTCTTTACCTGATCGAAAAAGACCCCTGGGGAACGGTGAAGCTGGTTAACAATAACCCTCTCCGTACCATTGACTATAAAAGAACCGTTAGGCGTCATTAGCGGTATTTCACCGAAATAGACTTCCTGCTCCTTCACATCTCTGATTGTACGCTCATCACCTGATTCCGTATCCCAAATCACCAGCCTGAATGTAACGTAAAGAGGTGCTACATAGGTATACCCCTTTAACCTGCATTCTACCGCTTCATACTTTGGTTTATCCAAGCGGTAGCTGATATATTCAAGTGAAGCTTTTTCATTGTAGTCCTCTATAGGGAATACAGTTTTAAAAGCGTTATGTAGACCAAACTCTTCCCTACCTTCAGGTTCTGTATCAGCTTGCAAAAAGTCACGATAGGACTCAATTTGCACTTCAAGCAGGTGAGGTATTTCAAGAACAGATGGTATTTTCGAAAAACTCTTTCTAAATTTATAAGATTCTAAACCATCAAGGCTCAATTTGGCTTACCCCCCTAATTAAGTTATTAAACTTACTCGACCAACTTCACAACCAAATTCTATGCAATAAAAGCACGGCTTTTAATCTTCAATTAAGCGTCTTATTCCCTACAGACTATCTATACAAAATAGATTGACTATATAGACTTGATATACGAACTTCAAAGAAAAAAGATATCAAGAGGAAAGCGCACAAATGAAACAAACGGTTATATATATTAGCAACTCACTTTAAGTCACTTAGAAGCCTACAGATAACCGCCCGTCCAAAAGAAACACTTAACTGATTTCTATTTCCGCACCAGATTCCTCGAGCTTCTTCTTAATGCTCTCGGCCTCTTCCTTGTCAACGCCTTCTTTTACGGCTTTGGGGGCACTTTCAACAAGCTCCTTAGCTTCTTTAAGGCCTAGAGATGTAACCTCTCTAACAGCTTTAATAACTTGTATCTTATTATCGCCAATGGCTTTTAAGACTACGTCAAATTCCGTCTTTTCAGCTGATTCCGCCTGCCCATCCCCTCCGGGTACAGCAGCGGCAGCAACTGCAACTGGAGCTGCAGCTTTTACATCAAATTTGTCTTCGATCTCCTTAATCAAGTCTGATATTTCAAGCATGGTCGCTTGTTCAAGGTAAGATAGAACATCGGTTCTAGTGATTTCAGGCATTATACCTAAACCTCCTTAAAAGTATTAGAAAATATATTTTTTTCAATCTCAAAACATTTACAGCATTTTTTATTAACTGTCTTTTTTGGTATCTTTTACCGCCTCCAAAGCATACAACAACCTGGTTTGCATCTGAGTCAGAGTACCCAAGAAATTCGATACCGGACTTGAGAGAATACCTAATAGTTGAGATATCATTTCCGGACGTGATGGCAATTTAGAGAGCGCTGTAATCTCATCGGCGCCAACAATATTACCCTCGACCACTCCCCCTTTAATCTTAAGTAAGGGATGATCTTTTACAGATTTGACAAAAACCTTTGCAGCGGCAGACGGATCATTTTCGCAAACCGCAATAGCAGTCGGACCGCTCATCAAATCAGCTATTTGTTCAATCTCTGTATCCTTAGCCGCTATTTTTAGGAGTGTATTTTTAACAATTTTCAGTTCTGCATCAGCATCCTTCAAGTTAGATCTAAGCCCCTCAAGCTCTTTTACCGTAAGCCCTTTATATTCAACAAGAACAACTGAAGGGTTAGCTTTAAATACTCCGCTATAATGTGCAACAACTTCGTTTTTTGCCGCTTTAGTTAACATTATTCACTCCTTAGATACATGTCTGAATTAAAACCAAAACTACGTATTATATAAAAACCATGTTATTATGCCGCAACTTGAAATCCTTTTAGTACTTCACGTACGTTTACAAAATCCACCTTAATTCCGGGCCCCATTGTGTTTGCAAGAGTAATTTTTTTAATAAACGTGCCCTTTGAAGATGAGGGCTTCATTTTTGTAAGAGATTCCATAAAAACAAGGAAATTATCTTTTAACTTATCAGCACCAAAAGAAACCTTGCCGAGTGGCGCATGAACAACCCCACCCTTGTCATTTTTGACTTCTATTTTTCCCGCTTTCGCCTCTTTTACCGCCTGTTCTATATCAAAAGTTACGGTACCGACCTTTGGAGTAGGCATTAGCCCTCTGGGACCTAAGACTTTTCCTAATTTGGCAACAGTGCTCATCACATCTGGAGTCGCTATAGAAACATCGAATTCAAGCCAGTTATCCTTTGATATCTTGTCAATCATATCCTCCAGACCCACATAATCAGCGCCTGCTTCCTGTGCTTCTTTTTCCTTCTCACCCTTAGCGAAAACCAACACTTTTATATCTTTGCCTATACCGTGGGGGAGAACCAGCCCAGTTCTTATCTGTTGACTAGCCTGCCTGGGATCAATGCCAAGTCTTACTGAAACCTCTACAGTTTCATCAAATTTTGCAGTTTTAGTGTCCTCAATAAGTTTAATTGCTTCTTCAACAGTGTAGTTTTTTTTGGCATCTACTGCGTCACAGACCTCAGTATATTTTTTCCCTTGTTTTGCCATTACCTTTCTCCTTAAAATCTAATAACTTCTTAAATAAAAAACAAACGACAATTAAACAATCTCAATCCCCATACTTCGTGCAGTACCGGCAACGATGTTAGATGCGGCCTGTATATCCTTAGTATTTAGATCAGGCAGCTTAGTTTTAGCTATCTCTTCAACTTGAGCTTTAGTTACTTTCCCTACTTTAACCTTTAGAGCCTCCCCGGAACCCTTGTCAACCTTAGCGGCTTTCTTTAACAAATATGAGACAGGTGGAGTTCTAACTTCAAAGGAAAATGATCTATCCGCATACACCGTAACAGTAACAGGAAGGAGTCCCTCCAATTTAGCTGTTTGAGCATTAAAGGCTTTACAAAATTCCATTATGTTTACACCACGCTGGCCAAGTGCTGGACCAACTGGGGGTGAAGGTGTCGCCTTTCCGGCATCCACTAAGAGTTTTATATATCCGTCTATCTTTTTCATATTAAATTTTCTCCACTTGATTAAAATCTAATTCTATTGGAGTGGTTCTTCCAAAAATAGTCACAAGAACCTTCACCTTCGCTTTATCATGATTAACTTCTTCAATTACTCCAGAGAAGTTAGCAAACGGGCCCTCTATAACCTTCACCGTCTCACCATTTTCAAATGAAATCTTCGGCTTGGGCTTTAGCGTACCCTCTTCAATCTGCCTCTTTATTTTTTGAACCTCTTCTTCACCCACGTCAGGAACAGAATCAGGATCTATTACACCATCCTTAATCTTGCCGCCGACAAAGCCTATCACTTTAGGGATATTTCTTATAAAATGCCAACTTCTTTCATTAAGCTCCATACTTACCAATATGTAGCCGGGAAAGAACTTTCTAACCGAAGTCTTCCTTTTCCCGTCTTTTAAGGGCTCAACGATGGTCTCCGTCGGCACGAGAACCTCACTTACCTGATCATCAAAACCCTCTATTACCCTTCTATCTTCAATATAGGTCTTTACACGATCTTCAAAACCCGTATTTGTATGAACAACATACCACCTTATATCCATTAAAATTCCATTTTCTCCTAACAGTAGTTAGCCCAACACGTATCTTATTGCCATCGAAAAAACAAAGTCTACAGCCGCCAAAAAGGCGGCAAACACGCCGGAAATAAGAATCACGGCCAAAGTCGACTTTACCGCTTCCTGCCTGGAAGGCCAAGTAATACGTTTTGCCTCGTTTTCTATATCTTTGGCGAATTGAGCGGTTTCTGAACTTAGTTCTCTTATCTTATCCATTTCTTGTCCATTTTAAGTCCTACTTGCAGGGCAGGAGGGAATCGAACCCCCAACCCCTGGTTTTGGAGACCAGTGCTCTGCCTAATTGAGCTACTGCCCTAATTACTATTCCTAATCTTGATGTTATTTCGTTTCTTTATGAATAGTGTGGGTCTTACACCACCTGCAATATTTTTTAAACTCCAGCTTCTCTTTATGCGTCTGCTTGTTCTTTGTTGTAGAATAATTTCTTCTTTTACAATCACCACAGGCAAGAGCCACAATTAAAGTATTATCACCCATAATTATATTTACTCCGTAATTTTAGTAACAACACCAGCACCTACTGTTCTTCCGCCTTCTCTTATCGCAAAACGGAGTTGGTCTTCCATTGCAACAGGCGCTATCAGTTCCACATCCATATTTATGTTATCCCCAGGCATTACCATCTCTACTCCTTCCGGTAATACTATCGACCCCGTTACATCCGTTGTCCTTAAATAAAACTGAGGTCTGTATCCTGGGAAAAACGGAGTGTGTCTTCCACCCTCTTCTTTCTTCAATACATAAACCTCTGCCTTAAACTTGCTATGCGGGGTTATACTACCAGGCTTTGAAAGCACCTGCCCCCTCTCAACATCATCCTTCCCGGTT
>JAJCZT010000046.1 GCA_029262255.1 Deltaproteobacteria bacterium | reverse complement strand
ACGCCCGATGCCCTTAAAAATGTCCTTCTGGCGGTAAGGCCGCTTACCAAGGGAAACTTAATTCTCGTTTTTGGATGCGGCGGTGATAGAGACTCCGCTAAAAGGCCTCTTATGGGAGATATTGGAAAGGAGCTTTCAGATGTTCTTATTGTTACATCCGATAACCCCCGCACTGAAGATCCTGAAATTATTTTAGATCAGATCGAAAAAGGAGTTCTCCGGGCGGGAGAAAAGAGTAAACCCTATCATAGGATTGCGGATAGAGAAGCCGCAATTAAGGAAGCTATAAGAATTGCAAAAAAAAATGACACCGTACTAATTGCCGGCAAAGGGCATGAGGATTATCAGATTATAGGGACAACCAAGTACCCCTTTGATGATAGAGAGATAGCAAAGGAGTCTTTATCATTAAAAGAGATTTAGTTTTTTGGAAATAAATATGATAGATCTAAATTTTATTCTTAGTTCAACTAATGGGAAGCTGCTCTCGGGCAACAGGGGGACTATATTTAGCGGAGTGTCGACAGATACGAGGAAGATCACTAAAGATGAAATCTTTTTCGCCTTGAAAGGGGACAATTACAACGGTCAGGATTTTATAAAAGAGGCTTTTGACCGAGGGGCGAGCGGAGCCGTGGTAGAAAGCGTATTACCGGATGATTTAAATGGCAAAGCTTTAATACAGGTTCCTTCAACACTTAAGGCATTAGGAGACCTTGCGTCAGCTTGGCGGATGAGCTTCCCTGATTTAAAACTCGCCGCGATTACCGGATCAAACGGTAAAACCACGACAAAGGAAATGACGTGGAGCATAGTTTCCTTAAAACATAAAACTCTTAAAAACACCGGCAATTTTAACAATCTTATCGGACTGCCGCTAACTCTCCTTGAGTTAAAGAGTGAGTACACGGCAGCTGTGGTAGAGGTGGGAATGAACGACTTTGGAGAACTTAGAAGGCTCTCGGAAATCGCACGTCCCGACATTGGGGCTATAACCAATATAGGACACGCACACCTGGAAAAGCTGGGAGGACTAGACGGGGTAGCCAAAGCAAAAGGGGAGCTTGTAGAGAATTTTAATGAGGATAATGTTTTTGTTGTCAATCTTGACGATCCAAGGGTGAAAGAAATTGCTGATAGACTTAAGTGTCAGAAAATCACCTATGGAATTAACGCAAAAGAGGCAATGATTTCCGCTAGCGAAATAGAATCTAGTGACTTTTCCAATATTACATTTAATCTAAATGTCCAGGGGAGCAAATTGCCTGTACGTCTAAAGGGAATCGGGCTCCATAACGTAATGAATTCTCTATGCGCAGCCGGCGTTGCTCTATCCCTAGGCTGTGATACTGCTCAAATCCGTGAAGGACTTGAAAGATTTACTCCAACTCAGATGAGACTTCAAGTTCTGGACACGCCTTATGGGTTTAAAGTGATTAATGACGCCTATAATGCCAATCCCGATTCTATGAAGCGCGCAATAGATGAGCTGGTTAGATTAAAGGGGGAAGGTAAAGCGATAGCTGTTTTGGGTGATATGCTGGAGCTGGGTGAGACAAGTGAATACGAGCACCGGGAAATTGGCAAATACTTATCCGCCTCTGGAGTGGATCAGGTTATTGCGTACGGAAGCCTCGCGGCAAACATCTTAGAGGGCACCGGCAATTCGATAAGCGGCTTTCATGTGGGGACGCATCAGGAAGCGGCAAAAATGTTAATTGATACGGCAGAACCAAATGACCTAGTTCTTGTGAAGGGCTCCAGGGGATCAACAATGGAGCAGGTAATTAAAGTACTATTAGAGGAGTAATATCATATGTTTCATCTTCTTTATTTGCTTAAAGAGGATTTTATCTTGTTTAACGTATTTAGGTATATAACCTTCCGATCTTTCGGTGCGGGCGTAACTGCGTTTCTAATAAGCATAATATTGGGCGGATACTTCATTAAATTTCTTTCCCGCAGACAGTTTAAAGAAAATATTCGCTCTGACGGTCCTGAGAGCCATAAATCCAAAGCTGGAACCCCTACGATGGGGGGAGCCTTTATGGTTATTGCTATAGCAATCTCCACAATCCTATGGGTTGATCTTTCCAGTCAGGTCATGTGGACGGTGCTTCTCTTTACGTTTAGCTATGCGCTAATAGGTTTTCTTGACGACTGGCTCAAGTACTCAAAGGGCAAGGGGATGAGCGCTAGATTAAAGTTCTTTTTACAGATAGTTTTCGGCACACTCTTTGTTGCATTGATACTCAGTGAGATGAATGGTTTTAGTATGGTCGTTAGCGGTACTGAAGCTGCGGATTATTCTTTTACTTCAGTTCTTATTCCGTTTTTTAAAAAGGCTGTTTTTGATCTTAGTTGGTTCTATATACCCTTTGGCGTTTTAGTTGTTGTAGGGGCCTCAAACTCAGTAAATTTAACGGACGGACTAGACGGTCTGGCAATAGGCTCCATCTCAGTAGCCGCGGCAACATATATTATTTTTTGCTATCTGTCCGGCCACATGGAATTTTCAAGATATCTTCAGATTCCCTATATACCTCAGGGCGGTGAGCTGGCGGTATATCTAGCCGCTGTTGGCGGGGCGTGTCTTGGCTTTCTCTGGTACAATTCACATCCTGCTGAGGTCTTCATGGGCGATGTAGGATCACTTGCCCTTGGCGCCGCAATTGGTTCTGTTGCTCTAATAATAAAACAGGAATTACTTCTAATTATAGTGGGCGGTCTTTTTGTTATGGAGGCGCTGTCCGTAATTATTCAGGTTATATCATTTAAGCTCACTGGTAAGAGGGTGTTTAAAATGGCGCCTCTTCACCATCATTTTGAGCTTAGCGGCTGGTCTGAATCAAAGGTGGTCATAAGGTTCTGGATTATATCCTTGGTTCTTGCATTATTCGCTCTTTCGACACTCAAGCTGAGATAAATCTCAAATTGGTATTAGCAATTCATTGATAGATAGCATTATAAGAATACGCACATGGAACTTAAAGATAGAAAAATACTGGTAGTTGGGCTCGGCAAGACAGGCAAGGATACTGTTAATTTCTTGCTTGGAAAAGGTGGGCAGGTAAGAGTAAGCGATAGCTCTCCTATTGAGAAAATAGACGGGGAAGCCCGATTGCTTGAATCAAGAGGCGTAAAGGTAGAGGCCGGGATGCACACGGATGAAACTTTTCTCTGGGCTGAAACCATAGTGCTTAGTCCCGGAGTTCCTTTTAACATACGGCAAGTTCAAATGGCCATGGCTCAAGGGATAGAAGTAATAAGCGAGGTAGAGCTGGCATGGCGTTTTATTGAGACCCCGATTATTGCGATCACCGGCTCAAACGGCAAAACCACAACTTCGACCCTCATTGCCCGAATACTTGAGAGAAATGGACAAAAAGTTTTTCTGGGCGCCAATATAGGCACTCCTTTAATTCGGATCGCAGAGGATTCAGACAAGTTTGATATTCTTGTGCTTGAGCTAAGTAGTTTCCAGCTACAGGGTACGAAGAGCTTTAGGCCGGAGATAGCAATAATACTTAATATTTCACCTAATCACCTCGACCATCACGAGTCATTTGATGAGTATGTGGAATCCAAGATGAAGATTTATTCAAACCAAACCGAAGATGACTGGTTCATCTACAACGACGATGATGAATTGATTAATAAGTACTTACCCAAGGTCCGGTCCAGAAAAGTTCCTTTTGGAAAGCAGAGTAAGCAGGACGGCGTGACTTATAACGGCTCCGAAATAGCTTTCAGGGATCACCTCTACGATGTTAAGGGGATTAAGCTTATAGGCAGCCACAATGTAGAGAATATTATGGCCGCTATAGCGGGAACTGTTATTTTAGGCTGCGATCCCGCATTGATTCAAGAGGAGATCACCAACTTTGAGCCGCTCCCTCACAGAAATGAATTTGTGAGACAAATAGAAGGCGCTAAATTCTATAACGACTCTAAATCAACCAGTCCTGCCGCAACCCTAAGGGCGCTTGAGAGTCTTCCTTCTCCGATAATACTGATCGCCGGGGGAAAGGATAAGGGCGTCAGCTTCGAACCACTTAAGGATTTAGTAAAGGAAAAAGTAAGGTTTCTAATTCTGATCGGAGAGTCCAAATTAAAGATGAAAGAGGAGTTAGGCATCGGTATTCCCAGCGTGTTGGCTGACTCACTTAAGGAAGCTTTGGATATTACTCTCCAAAATGTGGAACGTGATGATAGCGTTCTTTTTTCCCCCGCTTGTTCTAGTTTTGATATGTTTACGTCATATGAAGAAAGGGGGATGAAATTTAAAGAAATTGTTGAAAATATTTGAGCCTGCAAAAGGAAGAAACTATGATATAGGGGTCGTACTCTCAGCAGTTTTTCTAACTGTGGTGGGAGTCCTGATGGTCTATAGTACAAGTTCCGTTTACTCAATGGAGAACTTCGGGGATCCGAATTACTACCTTAAGCGTCATGCTGTATACCTACTCTTGGGGCTTCTTTCCATGCTCGCAATTCTGAGTGTTGATTACCGTGTATTAAGGAAGCTGGTTTACCCAGCATACTTTATTGGACTTATTCTGCTCATTGCTGTTCTTGTTATAGGTAAAGATGTCGGAGGAGCCAGAAGGTGGATAGATTTGGGAGCGTTCAGCTTCCAGCCCTCAGAGATTGCAAAATATATAATAGTTTTATATCTTGCGCATTCCCTTACTAAAAAAAGGGATAAAGTAGACAGTTTTGTCGTTGGATTCGCCTCTCACATTTCAATTGCGGGCATATATGTAATTCTAATCCTTCTTGAACCGGATTTTGGTACCGCAACGACAATGATAGCGGTTCTTTTTGCTATGATGTTTATAGGAGAAGTAAGAATCAGGTATCTAGTCCCTCTAGGATTAGTATCGGCTGGCCTATTGATTTTAGCCGTTCTAACCAAAGGGTATAGAATGAAACGAATAACTGCCTATATGGATCCCTGGCAAGACCCCCTTGGTTCTGGATATCAGTCTATCCAGTCATTTATTGCCTTTGCGCTGGGAGGGGTTTACGGCACCGGGCTTGGCGATAGTACACAAAAACTGTTCTTTTTACCTCAGGCCCATACCGATTTTATATTTTCTATTATAGGTGAGGAGCTTGGATTTATTGGAATACTTCTTGTTATAATTGCGTTTGTCGTTTTATTGGTAAGAAGCCTGCGCGTGTCGCTGAGGGCGCCCGATCTATTCGGCTGTTATTTGGTCTTTGGCTGCGTAGTGCTGATTGCCCTTCAAGCGGGAATGAATATGGCGGTAGCGGTAGGTCTATTTCCTACTAAAGGCCTTACGCTTCCATTTATTAGTTACGGCGGGACATCTTTGATAACTAGTTTGGCGGCAGTAGGAGTAATACTCAATGTCTCTAGATCGGGAATAAAATGAGGATAATAATCGCCGGAGGCGGAACAGGCGGGCATGTATTTCCTGCCATATCAATTGCCCAAGAGATATCATACAGAAATCACAAGGACGAAATCCTTTTCGTTGGTACGCAAAGAGGTTTGGAAAATGAATTGCTTACGAAAAAGGGTTATAAAATAAAACATATTAGTTCCAGGGGTTTTGTGGGTCGAGGGTTATTTAAAACTGTGGTTGCTTTTTTTTATGCTTTTAAAGGTCTGATTGATTCCATATCAATAATTAGAAGTTTTAGACCGGATGTTGTACTTGGAGTGGGGGGCTATGTGTCGGGCCCGCTTGTTTTAGCCGCCGTTTTACTTAGAATTCCAACTGCAATATGCGAGCAGAACACGGTGCCCGGGGTTACAAACCGTATTCTGGGAAGAGTTGTAAATAAAATTTTCGCCTCGTTTGATTCAAGTGTCCTATATTTCCCGTCAACAAAAACTGTAATTACAGGGAATCCTATTAGAAAAGAAATTCTTATTAGTGCTGATAGTTCTAAGAATACAGAGTCTTTCTCCGCCCTTGTTTTTGGAGGGAGCCAGGGAGCGCATTCTTTAAACCGCTTAGTTCCCGAAGCATTTTCTAAAATCGGGAATAAGAGTATTTCCGTAATTCACCAAACCGGGGAGAAAGATTATCTCTATGTGAAGGATCTGTACATTGAAAATAAGATTAATGCTCAGGTCCTTACATTTATAGATGATATGGCAAATGCATACGGCAAATCTGATTTAGTTATTGCCAGGGCAGGGGCCGGCACTATTTCTGAAATCACTGCCCTTGGAAAGCCCTCAATTCTTATTCCTTTTCCCTATGCCGCGCATAATCACCAGCTTGAGAACGCCAAAATTCTGGAAAGTGCAGGCGCCGCTGTTCTTATTGAAGATAAAGACGCAACAGCGGCAAAATTGGCTATGGCGTTGACCAAACTATTAGACGAAGACAAACTAAATACAATGGCAGCCAATGCTAAAAAGCTCGGCAAGCCTGAGGCTTCAAAAAAGATAGTTGACGAATTATATAATTTGGCAGGAGATAGCTTGTGTACGGAAAGATAAAACGAATTCATTTTGTAGGGATTGGGGGAATAGGGATGAGCGGTATAGCAGAGGTGCTGCTCAATATGGGATATGAAATTTCAGGTTCCGATATAGGAGAGTCTGCCACAGTAAAAAGACTTATAGATCTGGGCGCTAAGATACATATAGGTCATAGCGGAGATAATGTCGAAGGCTCGGGAGTAGTGGTAATATCTTCAGCTATCAGTGCTGACAACCCCGAGGTGCTCAGAGCCAAAGAAATTAATATTCCGGTTATTCCCAGAGCTGAGATGTTGGCTGAGCTTATGAGGCTCCGCTACGGTATAGCGGTGGCTGGAAGCCACGGAAAAACGACGACTACATCCATGATCGCGGCAGTGCTTTCATATGGTCAATTAGATCCTACTATTGTAGTTGGCGGCAAAGTAAAAACCATGGGGACCAATGCGCGTCTCGGAAAGGGGGATTTCATGGTTGTAGAGGCCGATGAAAGTGACGGTTCTTTCCTGAGGCTTTCTCCTGTTATATCCGTACTCACAAATATCGATGAAGAGCATATGGACTACTATAAGGATATGGATGAATTAGAAGGAGCTTTTTCAAATTTCATAAACAAGATACCCTTTTACGGACTTTCAGTTCTGTGCATTGACTGTCCGAGAGTTAAATCACTCTCTAGAGATTTTAAGAAAAGGATCATGACCTACGGTTTTGATCAGGATGCCGAATTAAGAGCGGAAGATGTTACTGTTTCGGGGTTCGAAACTAAGTTCAATGTGTTTTTAAAAGATTCCCCTCTCGGCTCAGTATGTATCAATGTCCCCGGCCGCCACAATGCCCAAAACGCGCTGGCAGCAATAGCTATTGGTATGGAGCTTGGAATGAGTTTTAAGGATGCGAGTCTCGGATTATCCGAATTTGAAGGCATCGATAGGAGGCTCCAGGTAAAAGGTGAGGGCAGAGGAATATTGGTAATAGATGATTACGCTCATCATCCCAGAGAAATTGAGGTTACAATAGACGCAGTGAAGGAATCTCACTCCGGGAGAGTTGTTGTCATCTTCCAGCCTCACAGATACAGCAGGACAAAATCGCTGTTTAAAGAGTTTGTCCAAGTGCTCGCTAAAGCGGATATGCTTTATATAATGGATATATATTCCGCCGGAGAAGAGCCGATCACCGGAATAACCTCTCAAAAACTTTTTCAATCACTCCTCGAAAGTGGCCACCAAAATGTTAAGTACTTAGACGGTGACAATATGGTATCGACGGTTTTGGATAGTTTGAGACCAGAGGATGTGGTGCTAACTCTTGGCGCGGGGAATGTCTGGGCTTTTGGAGAAAAGATAGTAGAGGGGCTTAAGTGAACGATTTGATTATGAAAATTGAGAATATTGGATGCACGACAATACGCCAATATCCAATGAAGAAATACACTTGGCTCAAGGTGGGAGGTCTGGCCGATCTTGTGGTTCAGCCCAACAACAATGATGAATTTTTAGAGGTCCTTAATTTGCTGTTTTCGTCTGATACGCCCTGGGTAGTTCTTGGTGAGGGTTCTAACACAATCGTATATGATGGAGGCATTTCGGGAGTAGTTGTCTCTACTAAAAAATTAAAAAAAATTGAGATAATTGACGGGACAAAAGTATTGGCTGAGTCAGGAGCAATACTCGGTACGATATTAAACAAGACGCTTAAGGCGGGGCTCACCGGGTTTGAGTTTGCAGCCGGCATTCCAGGTACGGTAGGGGGTGGGATTTTTATGAATGCGGGTGCAAACAATGAAGAGATCAAAGACGTTGTTGATACCGTTTGGATATGGACACAGGGGGAAGAAATTGCTTTGAGCAGAAGTGAGATAAAATTTGAATATCGAAAGAGTCACCTGCCTGAGGGAAGTATAATTACAAAAGCCTTGTTCACATTAGAGAAAGGAAACAGCTCCGAGAGTGAGCGCAATGTAAAGGATTATATGACGAAAAGAAACTTGACTCAGCCTGTCAAGATGGCTAACACGGGTTCCATTTTTAAGAACCCGCCAGATATTGCTGCCGGACAGCTCATAGAAGAGCTAGGGCTAAAGGGGTTTAGTATTGGGGGCGCTAAGTTTTCAGATCTCCATGCTAACTTCATCATTAATTTAGCAAACGCTACTGCCCGCGATGTTTTAGATCTCATAGAAACCGCAAAGAGAGAAGCCCTTTTACAAAGAGGAATCAAGCTTGAGACAGAAGTCAGAGTAATAGGGAATGAAGACAATTGAACGAACAAAATAGAGAAGAGAGCAAGTTCTCGTATCTCAAATATATTAAAATTTTCTCGGTTATCCTGGTGTTGATTGTGCTAGTAGCATCGGCCTATATCACTCTCCATCTAGGGATTTTCACAGTTGATCAAATCAATATTAGCGGAAATACAACAATAAAAGAAAAGGAAATTCTGAAAAGATCAGGTCTTAGACAAGGAGAGAGCAGTATCTTCTTTTTTGAAGATTCAGTTGAAGAAAACATATTAAAAAACCCCTGGATAAAGAGCGTATCTGTTAAAAAAGAGTTCCCCAAAAAGGTCTATATCGAAATACAAGAGGAAGAAGTATACTGTCTTTTGTTTAGTGAAGATGGTGAACTCTATTACTTAAGCAAGGCGGGTAAGAGATTGGGGCCCGCAAATTTTGATGAGGGTCTTGATTTTCCGGTCCTGATAGGCGAAGGTATAAATAATCCAGATCTTGTAAAAGAGGCATTGCAAATATTGGAGTTATCTTCAAAGAGCAAAGTTCTAAACTGGAGCAAGATTTCTGAAGTTCACCTTGATTCAATATATGGGATTAACTTATTTACAATTGATAAAAAACGAATCGAGTTTGATTCGAAAAACATTGCGAATAAGTGGCGTAAGGTCGAGAAGATAATTTCTCATGCTGAGATGCTTGGTATTGAGGAAACATATATAAATATTAGCTCGGATAAAATGGGTGTAGTTGATTTTGAATTGCCTGTTGTAAGGACAGAAACCAAAGAAGATGGGTAAAGAGCAGAACTTGATCATAGGGTTGGATATTGGCACTACTAAAATATGTGCTATTGTCGGAGAGCTTAATCCACAAACTGAGGAAGTTGAGGTGATAGGTGTAGGAACATACCCTTCTTTTGGTCTCAAAAGAGGCGTTGTTGTTAATATTGAAAATACTATCCAATCTGTTAAAAACGCTGTAGAAGAAGCCGAACATATGGCCGGATGTGAGATCAGAACGGTATTTGTCGGAATTGCCGGAGGTCATATAAAGGGAATCAGCGGTCATGGGATGATTACTATAAGGGAACGTGAAGTGGCCAGGCGTGATCTGGACAGGGTTATAGAATCTGCCAATGCCGTATTAATTCCTGCCGATAGAGAAATCCTTCATGTTATACCACAAGACTACATTATAGACGGCCAGTCCGGGATCAAAGATCCGATCGGTATATATGGAATCAAGCTTGAGACAAAGGTTCATATTGTCACTGGTCAGGTAACTGCAGCCCAGAACTTAGTAAAATGCATACACGGCGCGGGGATGGATGTCGCTGATGTTGTGCTTGAACAATTGGCTTCCAGTGAGGCCGTTTTGACTGAAGATGAAAAAGAAATAGGAGTAGTTCTAATTGACTGTGGCGGAGGAACAACGGATATAGCCATTTTTGTTGGCGGAAGTGTAAGGTATACAGAAACTGTAACACTGGGCGGAGATAATATAGACCGTGACGTAGCCCTTGGTTTATCAACACCGCTCGGAGAAGCGAGAAAAATTAAAGAGAAATACGGAACAGCCTTGGCAGAGCTTGTTTCTCCGGATGAAGAAATAGAGGTGCCTAGTGTTGGGGGCAAACATTTTAGAAAGGTTTCTAGAAAAGACCTGGCGATGGTTATTGAACCCAGGATGGAAGAAATATTCGCGCTTGTAAAAAGAGAAATTCATAAATCAGGCTATGAAGGATTAGTTCCGGCCGGTGTTGTGATAACTGGCGGGAGTGTTATTATGAATGGTACGGTTGAACTTAGTGAACGTATTTTAGAGATGCCTGTTAGAATGGGTATTCCTACTGAAGTAGGTGGTTTGACCGACATAATAGCTAACCCGGTTTATTCAACAGGTGTAGGCCTTGTTCTTTATGGTGCGGGGTATACGGGGGATAAAAAACTCCGGATTAGAGACGAGAATGTCTTTAAAAAAATAGCAGATAGTATGAAAAACTGGTTTCAAGAGTTTTTTTAGGTTACAATGGGTTTAATACATACCAAGAAATATATACTGCAGGAGCGTGATAGGTCATGGCCAATTTTGAACTTGAAGATACAAATGTGGAACAAAAAGCAAAAATAAAAGTAGTAGGAGCTGGCGGTGCCGGAGGAAATGCTGTTAACGCTATGATAGAGAGGGGACTCAACGGCGTCGAATTTGTAGTTGTAAATACAGACGCTCAGGATCTCAGAAAATCCCTTGCACCTACTAAACTCCAGATTGGTACAAGAACGACCAAAGGCCTTGGTTCAGGCGGTAATCCTATTTTGGGTAGAGAAGCTGCTATTGAAGATCAGGCTAAGATTGCGGAAGCCCTTGACGGTGCTGATATGGTTTTTATCACCGCGGGAATGGGCGGAGGTACTGGAACCGGCGCTTCTCCAATAATTGCTCAGGCTGCTAAAGAAATTGGAGCTTTGACTATAGGTGTGGTAACAAAACCCTTTGGATTTGAGGGCCCCAAGAGAAATACTCAAGCCATAGAGGGTATTAGTAATATTGATGGAGAGGTCGATACCCTAATCGTAATTCCCAATGACAGGCTGGCGGAAGTCCATAAGGTCAGCATTCTGGATGCGTTTAAGAAAGCCGATGAAGTGCTTCATCAGGCAGTCCGCGGTATTTCCGATATAATCACAGGAACCGGTTATATCAACGTCGATTTCGCCGACGTAAAGAGCATCATGGGTGAGAATGGCGGTAAAGCGCTTATGGGCGCAGGTTATGCTGAAGGGAGTAATAGGGCTATTGAAGCAGCGGAGGCCGCTATTACCAGCCCGCTTCTTGAGGACATATCAATAGACGGCGCAACCGGAATACTGCTTAACGTAACGGCTTCCCCGGATTTCGGCATTGAAGAGCTTAACGAGGCTTGCAATTATATAAAAGAGCGAGCTCATGAAAATGTGAACTTAATCTTTGGCTTAGTTTTCAACCATGATTATAAAGAAGCTGTACAGCTCACTGTTATCGCTACTGGTATAAATTCTGCTAAAGCGGAAAGGTTACAGCAAGTTGTCACTCAACTTCCCCCCGAAGTTGAAGACGATGAGTTTGAAATACCGGCGTTTATAAGAAGACGCGGTATAAAAGAGAGCCAGTAATTTACTGAAGACATTTTATGTCTGGTGGTGTTTCTGATTTAATTCGATAAAGCGGTGTTTTTTCCCCTAAATCTTCTTCGTTAAGTCTGTATAGTTCTATCTATAGAGTTCTTGGGACGGGTTTGGTTGAAGCACGGCGGGAGCATCCTCAAAAGGAAGCTCTAGCCTGGGAGCATCTATCCATAAGCTCTCTATATTATAGAATTCCCTAAGCGGTTCATGGAATACGTGTATGACTACATCGGCTGAATCCACAAGTACCCATTTGCCTTCTTTATAGCCTTCAATGCCAATTACTTTTTGTCCAATTTCTTTTAGCTTCTTTTCTATATTCTCAACTATAGTTTTTACGCCGCGGTTAGAGTTGGCGCTGCATATAAGGAAGTAATCCGTTACATCACTTGAAGATTTAACCTCGAGCATTATTGGATTAACAGCCTGTTTTTCCCATGCGGCATGTGCAATTGAGATAGCTTTTTCCTTAGAGTCTATTTGTCGGCCTCCTGTATATATAACTTTTCCGTTATAATGAATTTTTCTACTTTATCCGGAATGAGATATTTAATGGATTTGTTTGATTTTACTGAGTCTCTAATATCTGTTGATGAAATCTCAATTCCCCTGATTTCAGTAAATACAATATTTTTTGAACAGTCTGTGTTTTTTGAACTGTTTCTTGAACTGCTTTTAGTATATGAGATCACGTTTTCTACCCTTTTATAATATAGAAAATCATCTTTAAGCGCAAGAGGAATTTTGTTTGAGTCTAAATCAGAAAAACCTGGTCTTGTGATTACAGCAAAATTGGTGAGTTCAAATAGTCTCTTATAATCTTTCCAGCTCTCAATATGATTAAACAGTTCATTGCCGAGTATAAAGTAGAATTCCGTATCAGGGTAAGTTCTGTTTAAATGCTCTAGTGTATCAACCGTGTATGAAGTAGATTTGCTTTCGAGCTCAAACTCCGAGATATCAAAATATTCATTCCCTTCTATCGCCAGTCTTAGCATCTTCAGCCGGTCTGAAGCACATGTAATATTTGACTCTTCTTTATGGGGTGGAATAGCAGAGGGGATAAAATAAATTTTACTAAGACTTAGGATTTGTCTTATTTCTTCAGCAGCGCGCAGATGTCCGTAATGTATAGGATCAAAAGTTCCTCCGAAAAGCCCTATCCGGTTTTGTTTTATCTTACTCATAATGCTTTTGAGGATTGTACCATTTTAAAACAATCAATGCCCAGATTATTTCTTTAGATAACCCTCTATCATAAGCTCATCTTTTATTTTCTTCATCTTAATATTTTTGATTTCTAATGATTTCTTAATTGTTGAAATTCCAAGCTTGCCTATCATGCTTATGCCTTCAGATCCTACAATTTTTGGTGCGTAGAAGAAGACGACTTTATCTACAATTTTGTTTTTTAATGCAGAAGCCGCCACCTTGCTTCCGCCCTCGATTAATACACTCGTTATCCCATGTTTGCCCAAGTGCTTGGTCACCTCTTTTAAATTCAGGTTCCCATTTTTGTCCTTTTTAATATGTAGTATTCTTGCCCCCAGGTTTTTTAGTTCCTCTGTTTTTTTAGAGTTCGACCCCGATGATGTTGCAATTATTGAATGCTCATGAATAGATAGAAGATTTGATTCTACAGGAATTCTGAGTTTGCTGTCCACAACTATTGGAACAGGATCCTTACTCGTTTTTTTGCCTAGTCTGACATTAAGACTTGGATTGTCTTTAAGAACCGTTTCAATGCCTACCATAACCCCATCTACCTTACTTCTTAGTTGATGTGCGTGTTTTCGTTGTGCGGGGCTCCCTATCCATTTAGAGTCACCAGTGTAGGCTGCAATCTTACCGTCCAAAGTGGCCGCGAGTTTTAGGATAACAAAAGGCTTTCCAGTGGTTATATATTTGGTAAACACTTCATTTAGTTCCTTTGCTTTGTCTTGAAGAACACCTACTTCAACTTCAATTCCATTTTCCCTGAGCATTTTAATTCCGTTTCCCGACACTTTAGGGTTCGGATCAAGCATAGCAACAAAAACTTTTGAAATTTGTTTTTCAATTATCGTATTAACGCATGGGGGTGTTTTTTTGTCGGTATGACAACAAGGCTCAAGCGTAACATAGAGGGTAGCCCCTTTAAGAGAGTTCTTCTTTTTAGCGGCATCATTAAAAGCCTCTATTTCAGCATGCGCAAGTCCTGCTTTCTTATGATAGCCCTGTCCAATAATTTTACCGCGTTTTACTACTACCGCACCTACCAGCGGGTTTGGGCTTGTCTGTCCCTCAGCTTTTTTTGCAAGCCTAAGCGCAATTGACATATATTTTAAGTGTTGATCCATTTTTCTTTAACTTGGGAAATATAGTGACGTCCCTTTGTTTGGGGATCTCATGTGATGCTAATGAACAGCTTCTGTCCCGGAATAAAAAAGAGCCTCTACAAATTCTTCGGCATTAAATTCCCTAAGGTCGCTCAGGCTCTCACCTATTCCAATGTATTTAACCGGAATATTTAGCTCATCAGCAATCGCTACTATCACCCCTCCTTTAGCTGTACCGTCAAGTTTAGTAAGAACAATTCCAGTCACTTCTATCGCTTCATTAAACAACTTCGCCTGCTGTATAGCGTTTTGTCCTGTTGTCGCGTCAAGTACCAATAGCGTCTCATGCGGCGCCCCTTGGAGTTCGCGCCCCACAATTCTTTTCATTTTCGCAAGCTCTTCCATGAGATTGCCTTTGGTATGAAGTCTGCCGGCAGTATCAATGATAAGAAAATCTATTCCGCGTGCTTCGGCGGCTTTTACGGCGTCAAACGCCACCGATGAAGGGTCTCCGCCGCTTTGACCTTTTATAAAGTCTGTTCCTACTCTTTTAGACCATACCTCGAGCTGTTCAGTTGCGGCTGCCCTGAATGTATCTCCTGCGGCAACCATTACCTTGGTATCATCTTTTTTGAGCTTGTTTGCAAGTTTCCCGATAGTGGTTGTTTTCCCGACTCCATTTACCCCTGCTACCATTATTACAAACGGGCTTGTAGTAGCCTCAATTGGAGCGCCTTGTGCGCTCTTTAGTATTTCAAGTATTTCCTCTTTAAGCGTATCCGTTATGGAGTCTGCGGTATTTAAAGATTTTTTAGATAGTTTTGTCTCTATATTCTCCCTTAATTTCATAGTCGTATTAACTCCAAGGTCAGCCATGATAAGGGTTTCTTCAAAATCTTCCCACAAGCTTTCATCTATTTCTCTTTTTGATATTATTTCGCCCAGTCCGCCAAGTAGCCCTGCCTGTGTTTTGGAAAGTCCCCGGCGAAGCCTTGCGAATAATCCCTCCTTCGTTTCTTCAACTTGCTCAGGCTCTAAAGACTCAATTTGTTCTCCAGGTTCTTCCTCAAACACCTCAGTTATTATTTCTTCTTCGTCAATATCTGGAGCGGGAATCTCGGTTTCTAAAATCTCTCCACTGACTTCGGGAATCTGTGCCTGGAATTCCTGACCTTGTACATCCGGAACTTCCTCTATTGCTTCGCTCACAACTTCCAGATCGGCTGCGGCCTCAATCCCCTCAGGTTCCAAAGATTCAATATCTTGCTGTGTTTCTGGTTCTTGAGCCTGCTCCGGCCCCTTTCCCCCAAATAGAAAGACTATGATAAAAGAAATTAGTGCTATTAATGCGAATATGACTGCAACAGCAATTAAGTCAGAATACGGACTCGGAATACTGTTTAGTATTGATAAAATCGATAAAATCACTTCCATTATTTTTAAATCCTCCTTCCTCTCAATTGAGCATTGCTATATAAATCAAATTTTTAGACTAAGTAGAATAACATATGACATATACAAAACGTTTAAATAGTGTTGTCAAATTAGTGGTTAATATACTTTTTAGACGGCTCTTTTCAATATTCCTGTACATGATTATTAATACTTCTTAAGTTGATAGCAGCAATATACCGATCGTAAATTACGGAAATCAAATGATGTTTTATTCCCACTTGTACAGTTTAAACCTTCTTAGATATAATAGTTTAAATGGCAAACAGTTTTGTTCACCTCCATCTTCATTCACAGTATTCATTACTTGACGGCGCGATAAAATTTGAAGACCTCTTTCCTCAGGCCAAAGAGTTTGGTATGGAGGCGGTGGCTCTTACGGATCACGGCAATCTCTTTGGCGCGTACGACTTTTACAAAAAGGCTACAGAAACCGGAATAAAACCTATTATAGGATGCGAAATTTATGTAACTCCCAAGATTAACCCTGATAACGCCTCTGAGGGGAAAACCCATCATTTGACCGTGCTTTCAATGAACCAAAAGGGGTATCAGAACCTCTCAAGGCTTGTTACGAAAGCATATTTTGATGGCTTCTATAGAAGGCCAAGGGTAGACCATGAACTGCTGGATCAACATAACGAAGGCCTTATAGTGCTTAGCGGATGTCTGAACAGCGAGCTTTCAAAGGCAATATTCAGTAAAGATATGAATGCGGCGCTGGATGTTGCGGCAATGTACAAAGAGATATTCGGCGACAGGTATTACCTGGAGGTTCAGGCCACAGGATTGCCGGAGCAAAAACGAGTTAACAAGAAGGTTAGAGAAGTAGGGGAAAAGCTCGGGATCCCTCTTGTTGCAACTAATGACTGCCATTTCTTAAGACGTGAGGATACTAAGCCCCATGATGCCCTGCTGTGCATACAAACCGGCTCCTCAATTAGTGATGAGAACAGGTTCAGATTTCAAGGAGATCAGTATTATCTTAAATCAGAGGGGGAGATGCTGGGAGACCTCCCCGGTTTTGAAGACGCGATAACTAGGACCGCAGAGGTTGCCAAAAGGTGCAACTTCGAATTTCAACAGACTGGATACAAGCTTCCTGAGTTTGAAGTTGAGGGCGATAAACCCATTGACGAATATATGCCGGAGTTTTCCAGAGAAAAACTACAGGAAAAAATAAATGAGGGCCTGATACCGAAAGAGAAGTTTGAAGAGTATTCACAGAGGCTGGAGACGGAGCTGGAAATTATCCTGGAAATGGGATTTCCCGGATATTTTCTCGTTGTAGCTGATTTTATAAATTATGCTAAATCAAATGGCATCCCGGTTGGTCCGGGAAGGGGGAGCGCGGCTGGCAGTCTGGTTGCGTACGTGCTTGGTATAACCGAGGTGGACCCCATACCCTACAACCTTATTTTTGAGAGATTCCTTAACCCCGAGCGCATAAGCATGCCTGATATAGATATCGATTTCTGCGGGGAGGGAAGGGACGAAGTAATAAGATATGTAACTGAAAAATACGGAGCTGATAAAGTCGCGCAAATAGGCACATTTGGAACTATGTCTGCCAAGGCGGTTGTTAAAGATGTCGGTCGGGTACTTGGAATCCCCTATGCGGATGTGGATAAGGTTTCAAAACTTATCCCTTCATTTAGAGGGAAGGTCTTTAGCATTGATAAAGCGATAAAAGAGGTTAAAGAAATAAAGGACCTGATTAACGGGTCTCCACAGCTTCAGGAAATGATTGAGCTTGCCCGCCCGCTAGAGAATATGGTCAGACACTCCTCGACGCATGCGGCTGGAATCGTTATCGCCAATGAACCACTCGCCGATCATATTCCTCTTTATAAAGGCTCCAAAAATGAAGTTGTAACCCAGTTCGATATGAACTCTATTGAAGAGCTGGGGTTCGTTAAGTTTGATTTCCTGGGCCTAAAGACACTCACCGTAATTAATAAGGCGCTTAAATTAATAAGAGAAAACTATGACCCGGACAAATGGGTTCAGATAGAGCGGATTCCCTTAGACGACAACAAGGTATATGAACTCCTTATGACGGGACGTACCCGAGGCATTTTCCAAATTGAGTCCTCAGGCATGAGGGATGTGCTAAATAAGCTCCAGCCGACACAGTTTGAAGACCTAATTGCGCTTTTAGCTCTATATCGTCCCGGCCCTCTTGATAGCGGAATGGTAGATGATTTTATAAAGCGTAAACACGGGAAACAAAAGATCCAGTTCCCGCTCCCGGAGCTGCAAGAGATACTTAGTGATACGTATGGTCTTTTCGTCTACCAGGAGCAGATAATGCAGACTGCGAGCGTAGTGGCGGAGTACAGTCTGGGAGAAGCTGATTTATTAAGACGCGCCATGGGTAAAAAGAAGCCCGAGGAGATGAAAGCTCAAAGAGACAGGTTTCTTGAGGGGGCTAAGAAAAAGAATATTAAGGATAAGAAGGCAAAAGAGATATTTGACGCCATGGAAAAATTTGCCGAGTATTCGTTTAATAAAAGCCACAGCACAGCTTATTCTCTAATAACCTATCAAACGGCATACTTGAAAGCGCATTTCCCGGCTGAGTTTATGGCTGCTCTCTTATCGGTAGAATCAGGGAATACGGATAAAGTCATATCGAGTATTACAGAATGCAAGCAGATGGGAATACCAGTGCTCGCACCCGATGTTAACGAGAGCATGGCGGAATTTACGGCTTCTAATGGAAAGATACGCTTTGGCCTCTCTGGAATTAAAAATGTAGGCAACAGCACAGTTGAGGCGATTATAGACGCGAGGGAAGAGAAAGGAAACTTTGAGTCAATCTTTAACTTTTGCGAACAGATTGAGGCAAGAAAGTTAAACAGAAGAACATTTGAGAGCCTTATTAAAGGCGGTGCGTTTGATTCTTTCGGGGCTCACCGAGCGTGTCTTATAGAATCAGTAGATACGCTCCTTAGTTTTACTTCAATGAAGCAGAAAAGCTCAGCACAGGGGCAGCATTCTCTTTTTGCTTTAAATGATTCAGTAACCTTACCAAGCCTGATTGAGGTTGATCAGTGGCCTGAAAAAGAGCTTTTAACAAATGAGATGGAAGTGCTGGGTTTTTACGTTACCAGTCACCCAATGGCCAAGTACTCATCCGAAATGAACAACACGATAACAAATACAGATACAGAAGCCCTTTTGGAAATAAAAGAAAAATGCGAAGTAAATATTGCCGGTGTCGTCAGGTCTCTTATCGTTAAACATACCAAAAGTGGTTCGGGTATTTATGGGAATCTGGTTCTGGAGGATATGAAGGGGTCTGTAGAGGTTGTAATTTTTGACAAATTGTTAAGAAAATCCCTTCCGATTTTAGAAGAAAAAGTAGAGCCTATAATTATAAAAGGCATGGCTGAGCCAAATGAGGACCAAGTTAAGTTAAGGGCACTTGATATTATATCGCTCAGGGGTTTGCGCAACGGCTCTGTCGTTCATATTAATTTTAATAAGGCCTCTTCAACAAGAGGCAATTTTGAGCGGATCAAGGGGATTTTGGATAAATATCCCGGCAGCTGCGAGGTTCATATACATATCAATACTGATGATGGAGAATCGGTACTTGAGGTCGGTGATTTCAAGGTTGACGTACAGGACAGCCTTATTTCCGACGTTGAAAAGCTCTTAGGAGAGGGCGCATTGAGATTTGTTTAGTCTCTAATCCGGGTAGCTTTCTTCTATTACTTCTTTAAGCTCCTGGGTATCATTTGTAATCACAAAAACTTCTTGTACTGATGTTCCGCTTCGGGCAATTAACTTTGCTCCGCTTACTGTGTTGTATTGGTAGCTAACTATCAGATTCTCCCCGGGTGTCTTTCCTACTTTTATCCGCCCGGGAATAATCCCTTCAACCGAGTCTAAGGACGAAACGTTATTCTCAAGAAATTTTTTCAAGCCCTTTATAATGCCGTGCTGACGCTTAATCTTATTTTTTCTATGTTTCATCTATTAGGGGCCCGTTGCTTTGATGCTCAATGATAATGTAATGATGTATAAATTCCGTACTCTAAAACTAAATATACAATGATTCTAAGTAGTTTGCTAACCCGGGGCTAATGTTATAATCCTCTCTTAGCTAGAGAAGAATTAAAAGCCAACAAGTAAATACAAACTTATGCGTAAAATAGCAGAGCTTAAATTTGATAATACATACAGAAGACTGCCCGAGGATTTTTACCATCTGGTTAAACCCACTGCATTAAAAAACCCTAAACTTGTGTGTTTTAATTCTGATGCCGGATCGTTGATTGACCTTGATCCGAATGAAGTAATGAAGCCTGAGTTTATAGAATATTTTTCAGGCCATAAACTAATCCCGGGATCAGACCCCCTTGCTATGTATTACACCGGTCATCAGTTTGGCGTTTACAATTCCGATATAGGGGACGGAAGAGCAATACTTTTGGGGGAGGTAAGGAATTTTGTGGGAGAAAAGTGGGATCTTCATCTAAAGGGTTCAGGAAGGACCCGTTACTCCCGTGTGTTTGATGGAAGAGCGGTGTTGAGATCAACTATACGGGAATACCTTTGCAGCGAAGCAATTTATGCGCTCGGCACTCCCACTACCAGGGCGCTTTGTATCATCGGAAGTGACGAAGAAGTAGAGCGGGAGACAACAGAAAAAGGAGCTATGATGCTAAGGATGGCTGAGACTCATATTCGTTTCGGTTCATTTGAGGCCTTTCACTATACCGACAGACCGGATTACGTGAAGCTGCTTGCGGATTATGTAATCGAGCAGCATTTCCCTGGTTTAATCGGGGAGGAGAATAAATATTATATGTTTCTAAAGGATGTGGTTAGCAGGACGGCACAGCTCATGGCTAAGTGGCAGTCCGTTGGTTTTGCCCATGGGGTTATGAATACGGATAATATGTCCATAACGGGGCTTACAATCGATTACGGCCCCTATGGCTTTATGGAAGAGTACGATCCTGAATATACCCCTAATAATTCTGATCATTTCGGCAGATATTCTTTTCAGAACCAACCTGCAATAGCCTTGTGGAATTTAAATAAGCTTGCTCTTGCTCTAGGATCGATAATTTCAAGAGACAGGGCGCAGGAGGCTTTGGAAGAATTTAAAAATATTTATTCAAATAGTTTTGTCAGAAATATGAACAGGAAACTCGGGCTCAAAACAGCCCGGCCGGAAGATGTAGATTTAATAAAGGGACTATTGAAAATTATGGTTACGGAGAAAGTTGACTATACAAACTTTTTTAGAAAATTAAGTGATTTCACATCCCCTGATCCGGGTCTTAATCGCAATCTAGATTCTATGTTTGAAGACAAAGCTGGTATTGGGGATTGGGCTGTCTTGTATAAGAGTCGGCTGGATGCTGAAAATAGCGACGATTATGAGCGTAAGAGGGAAATGGATTTGGTAAATCCCAAATTCATACTAAGAAATTATCTTGCGGAAAATGCAATCAAAAAGGCTGTCAATGAGGCCGACTACTCGGAGATTAATCTCCTGCACAAAATCCTAAAAGACCCATTTAGCGAGCAGAGTGAGTTTGATGAATACGCCGATCCTCCGCCCGATTGGGGAAGAAATCTGGTTATCAGCTGTTCCTCTTAATTTTCCAGATAGCTCGCTATTATTTTCTTAAATCCGTACCCCGGGAAAAATACCGTAACTTTTGCTTCCTCTCCCGACCCTTCTACTTTTTTTATGAGCCCCTCACCAAATGAGCTATGGACTACCTTTTGTCCGACTCTATAACGGCCACTTTTTTCATATGCTATGCGGGGTGTTGATACCGGTTTAGCTGAGGATTTTTTGTTCCCCCTGGTTTTGTCCACTAGGCTGTAGTCAAAGTTCTCCCATTTGATCAATTCTTTGGGTAACTCGGAAATAAATCTTGAGGGTATACATCCCTGTTGTTTGCCGAAAATCATTCTTCTTGTAGCGCCGGCTAGATATACTTTTTTCTTTGCTCTTGTTATTCCCACATAGAAAAGTCTTCTCTCTTCTTCAACTTGCCCGTTCTTTGTAGAATTGAAATGAGGGAGAAGGTTCTCCTCCATGCCAATTATAAATACAACTGGAAATTCGAGCCCCTTTGCGGAATGAAGAGTCATGAGCGTCACCTTATCCGTGTCCTCACTAAGGTTGTCAAGGTCGCTTGCCAGTGAGACGCTGTCCAAAAAATCATTTAATGTAGGGTTATCTCTTTCTTTCCCGAACTCTGCCGCCAGGTTTAAGATCTCACCAATGTTTTCCCTTCTTTCCTCTTCTTTTTCTAGCATATCAAGGTATCTGATTTTATGAAGTACATCATTGATTAGGCTAACTATGTCGTTTTTTTCGGGGAATTCCATTAGCTGGGTGAGTAAGTTAAAGAGTTTCTCCAATTTTCCTAACACACCGCTTGGTAGAAGCTTCTCTTCAAGCGCTAGCTGGATCGCATCAAAAAATGGAACCTCTTTTTCTCTGGCGATTTCATCCAGTTTGCTAACCGTTATTTTCCCAATTCCTCTGGGAGGCACATTAATAATACGCTTTAGACTAATTTCATCAGAAGGGTTTGCTATTACTTTAAGAAATGCAAGGATGTCTTTTATTTCAGTCCTTTTATAAAACTCCGTCCCGCCTACAATCTTGTATGGCACGCTTTTACGAAGGAGTTCTTCTTCGATTAGCCGGGACTGCGTATTTGTTCTGAAAAAGATAGCTATATCTTTATACGAATATCCCCTGTTTTTTGTTTCAATTCCTATTTGCGAAGATACGTGTTTCGCCTCATCTTTATCATCGCGTGCTTCATAATAATTTATTTGATCCCCTGCGGCGTTTTCGGTCCAGAGATTTTTATCGTGCCTATTTTTGTTTTGAAGTATTAGTTTGTTTGCAGCGTCAAGAATAGTCTTGGTCGATCTATAGTTTCTCTCAAGCTTAATTATTTGGGTGTCTGAGTAATCTTTTTCAAAGTTGAGAATATTTTTTATATCAGCGCCCCGCCAGCCGTAAATTGACTGATTATCATCCCCTACGACAAATATATTCTTGTGTATTCTCGATAAGAGTTCCACAATTTTATATTGCACATAATTTGTGTCCTGATATTCGTCCACTAATATGTGCTGAAACTGATTCTGGTAACTCTGTAGCACTTGGGGCTTTGTTTCAAAGAGCTTAACTGTAACGTGTAGGAGGTCTCCGAAATCAAGAGCGTTAGATTTTCTTAATTCCTGCTCGTATAGGGAATAAATTCTTAAAACATTTTTATCTAAATCGTTTAATTTGGAGCTATCAGGGCCAAGACCTTTATTTTTAGCGCCGTCTATTTGAGACCTGACATGTTTTGGGCTAAGTAGCCTTTCACCGATATTGAGCCTGACCATGCAATCTCTTATAAGCTTTATCTGATCCGCGTCATCATAGATTATAAAATCCCGGCTATAGCCGTCTAATTTGTTAATATCTCTTTTTAAAATTCTAAGGCATGTTGAATGAAAAGTACCTATCCAGATGTTTTTGGCTTCATTTTGGGCAAGGCGCGCTACCCTTTGCTTCATCTCATTTGCGGCTTTATTGGTAAAAGTCACTGCCAGGATATTAGAAGGGCTAACATTGCGCTCACCCAGAAGATAAGAGATTCTCTCTGTGATAATTCTTGTTTTCCCAGATCCCGCTCCCGCAAGAACAAGCAGGGGCCCCCCGGGGTGCTTCACCGCTTTTACCTGAGAGTCATTTAGGTTGTCTTTCTGATTAGGTGTCATATTGTTTTATAAAAACGATTATCCAAGAAATTAATTGTCCGGGTCTAAGCTGTCATGAGACCCAATAAGATCAGGGAAGAGGAGCTTGAATTGGTACTAATTGTCTATTTTCTAGTTCGAGAAATCTTTGTGGCTGGGCCGAGAGGATTCGAACCTCTACAACTGGCGTCAAAGGCCAGGGTCCTACCATTAGACGACGGCCCACTACGAACGTGTTTATGTTACCAAGATTTTATATCCATGGCAATAAAATCTCTGCTATCTGATTAATTCCAGAGAAAAGGGCTCCTTTTCCCCCCTTAAAGAAACTATTCTTGACAGTCAGTGATTTATATAAGAAACTTAAACGTTTTAAAACATTATGAGCGCGTAGCTCAGGGGTAGAGCGCTTGCTTGACATGCAAGAGGTCGCTGGTTCAAATCCTGCCGTGCTCACCACATCAATTTACGAATAAACATTATGGCTGAAATTAATATACAACTCCCAGATGGGGCAGAGAAGTCGTATCCGAAAGGAACCACTGTAGGTGAGATCATAGAGTCTATTGGTGTGGAGAACTCTACGGTTGGCGCTAGGGTCAATGGAGAACTGGCTGATTTCTACTATGAAGTGGATTCAGACTCTATCGTGGATCCTATCAAGGTTAATTCTGAGGAAGGACTTTATTTCATAAGGCATACAGCGGCCCATATTATGGCTGAGGCCGTACAGAGTCTATTCCCCGAGGCAAAAGTTACTATCGGGCCTGTTATTGATAACGGTTTTTATTATGATTTTGAATATTCCAGAGGTTTTACTCCAGAGGATTTAGAGAAAATAGAAAATAAAATGAAGGAGATTGCCGCTCAGAAAAAACCTTTAACCAGAAAAGAGGTTTCAAGGAAAGAGGCAATCAATATTTTTGAAAAAGATGGAGAGACTTATAAAGTTGAAATTATAAATGATCTTCCTTCGGCTGAGAAGATAACTATTTATGATCAGGACGGCTGGTACGATCTTTGCAGAGGTCCTCATGCTCCCTCAACTGGTTTTGTTAAGGCTTTTAAACTCCTTAGCTCAGCCGGCGCTTACTGGAGAGGTAGTGAGAAGAACGCCATGCTACAGAGGATTTACGGCACTGCGTTTTGGGACAGAAAGGAACTAAAGACTTACCTTAACAAACTGGAAGAAGCTAAAAAACGTGATCATAGAAAGTTGGGCAAAGAACTTGATTTATTCAGTATTCAGGAAGACATAGGAGCAGGGCTTGTACTATGGCATCCAAAGGGCTCCAGAATCAGAAGAGTCATTGAAGATTTTTGGCGGGAGCAGCATGAACGCTACGATTATGAACTACTTTACACTCCTCATATAGCAAACATCGATCTATGGAAAACAAGCGGTCACCTGGAGTTCTATAAAGAGAATATGTATCCGCGCATGGAAGTCGATAATACTGAATATCAGATCAAGCCTATGAACTGTCCGTTCCATATAATGATTTATAAAACTAATATTAGAAGTTACAGGGACCTTCCTTTAAGATGGGCGGAAATAGGCACTGTATACCGTTATGAACGCTCCGGAGTATTACATGGATTATTAAGAGTAAGAGGCTTTTCCCAGGATGACGCGCATATTTTTTGCAGACCCGATCAGATCGAACAAGAGGTTCTGGGGGTTTTAGATTTAACAATTTTATTTCTTAAAACATTTGGATTTGATGATTATGAAATTTATCTTTCCACCCGGCCCGAGAAGTTTGTAGGTAATGAAGAAGGTTGGGATAGAGCTACTGACGCCTTGAGAAACGCCTTAGATACCAAGGGACTTCAGTATGAAGTAGATGAGGGGGGAGGGGCGTTTTACGGACCTAAGATTGATCTAAAAATTAAAGATGTTTTGGGTAGAGCTTGGCAGTGCTCTACAGTTCAGGTAGATTTTAACCTTCCTGAGAGGTTTGATATGAGTTTTATAGGGGCTGACAATAGTCGTCATCAGCCTATAATGATTCACCGTGCGATATTCGGTTCGATGGAAAGGTTCTTTGGGGTATTGATTGAGCATTACGGGGGAGCGTTTCCGCTATGGTTGAGCCCGGTTCAGATGCGTATTGCTACAATAAGCGATGAACACCTTGAATACGGTGAGAAGGTTTATAAAACCTTGAAGGATAAAAATATGAGAGTTGAAAAAGATTTTAGAAATGAGAAGTTAGGATTTAAAGTAAGGGAAGCTCAGCTTGAGAAAATTCCCTACTTGCTCGTGATCGGTAGTAATGAAGTCGAGGCGGGCACGGTTGCGCCAAGAAAACTAGGGGGCAAGAACCTTTCTTCTATGACAATTGAAGATTTTTTAATTTCTATAGAAACTGAACTTAACCCACAAAAATGGCGGGAGGTCGAGTAGCGATAGCCAGAGTAAAAGGAAGAGGATATAGTAAAAGTAAAGAGCCCGAGGTTAGGATAAACCAGCGGATTAGAGCTAGAGAAGTCCGGCTTATCGCTGGAGATGGAGAGCAATTAGGTGTCCTTTCAATCAGAGAAGCGTTAGCGTTGTCTGAGGAAAGAGGCGTTGATCTTGTTGAAGTTGCTCCAAATGCTAACCCGCCCGTATGTAGATTAATGGATTACGGAAAGTACAAATATGAGTTGAAAAAACAAGCGGCTGCAAAGAAACAAAAATCTCAGGTACTTAAGGAAATTAAGTTTCGCCCAAATATTGGAGATCATGACCTGGATGTTAAAATAGGCCGCATCAGGGAGTTTTTAGGAGAAGATAACAAAACAAAAATTCGTATATTTTTTAGAGGTAGAGAGATCGTACACCCGGAATTAGGACGAAAGCTTGCACACAGAATCCTTGAAAGGGTAGCGGATCTTGGAGGAGTGGATATACCTCCTAAAATGGAAGGTAAAAATTTAATAATGGTGATATCACCAAAGAAAAATACTCAAGGTGGAACAAACAATGCCGAAGAACAAAGTGAAAACAAATAGAAGCGCCGCAAAGAGATTTAAGCTTACAGGAAGCGGCAAAGTAAAAAGGGCGCGCGGCGGCGGAAGCCATTTGAACGTTAAAAAGGCAAGGAAGCGCAAGAGAAGGCTTAACACTCCTGAGTTTCTGGATGGTAATGCGGCAAGAAGAATAAAAACTTATGTTCCTTATAAATAAGGGCTATTAATAATTAGGAGATAGAAATGAGAGTAAAAAGAGGCGTTGCTTCAAGAAAAAGAAGAAAAAGGCTACTTAAGCAAGCCAAAGGTTTTTGGGGTAGAAGAAAAAATAATATAAGAAGAGCTAAAGAGACTCTTATTCGGGCCCTGGCTTATGCGTATAGAGACAGGCGTCAAAGAAAAAGAGATTTCAGAAGGCTTTGGATTGCTAGAATTAATGCTGCTGTAAGGCCTTATGGATTTTCCTATAGCAAATTTATGGGATCGTTAAAGAAGGCTGGGGTTGAACTTGATAGAAAGGCTCTATCTGAGATGGCTATTAGGGAACCTGAGAGTTTTAAAGCAGTAGTTGATGTTGCCAAGTCGGGTTTAAATTAATAAGCGGCAACCGCTAAGCGCAATAAAGTATTTGTAAGTAGTTCCTTATAATATTCTGATTCCCTTCAAATACAATAATTGAAACTTAAACAGTGTGCGGGTCATCCTCAAGAGGGCAGCCCGCACATATAGGTTTTTGCTTTTTACAGCGCTCCTTTCCCACTTTTACGAGTAACGCGTGGTACTCATTAAAAATTCCAGGGTCGAGATTTAAAGAATCCATAAATAGTTCCTGCATTTCGTTATAGCTGGTTTGCTCCGGCACAAGACCGTGTCTTGAAAGTACTCTATAGGTGTAAGTGTCTATTACAAAGATTGGTTTGTTTCCGCCATATAGAATTATACAATCAGCGGTTTCAGGGCCAATCCCCTTTATGCTGAGAAGTTTGTCCCTTAGTAGGTACATATCTTCATCAAACATTTTTTCAAGTTTCCCCTCATAATTTTCGTATAAAAAGGTTAGGAAGTTCTTGATTTTGACCGCCTTTTGATTGAAATAGCCTGAGGATCTGACTAACTGAGCCAGCTCATTGGTTGTTAATAAATTCAATTTATCTATTGAAACCAGGTCTGATTTCTTTAGGTTGTTGATAGCTTTAGCTGCATTTTGCCACGACGTGTTTTGGGTAAGTATGGCCCCTAAAACACACTCTAACGGAGAATCTCCCGGCCACCAGCCCTGGGGGCCGTATTTTTTGTAGAGCAATCTATAAATACTATAAATCCGCTTTGAAATAGTCATTTTTTAGGACCAGTCTAATGTATGTGCACAGAATCTGATATAAGTTGAGAATAATTTGTTTTAATTTGTGATCGGGTTATTCGGTGCTTTTGAAGAGCTATTATAATAAGCCGTTGCCTCAGGAAGCCACCTTTGCAAATTCCGTATTCTTGTTCCATAACCCGGATGTGTCGACAAGAATTCAGGCGGCTGTGGTTTTCCTTTTACAGCCTTATCCATTCTCTGCCAAAAGGCAATTGCCTCTCTTGGGTCATATCCTGCCTTTGCCATATACACAAGTCCGATCCTGTCAGCCTCAGACTCTTGAGATCTGCCAAATGGCAATAGCACGCCTACATTTGCTCCGAGCCCGTACGCTTGCATAACTGCTTCATAAACATATGGATCACTTCCGCCCATAGCGGCTCCCACTCCTACCGCTCCCAATTGAGCGAGTATCCCTGTTGAAACTCTCTCCCCGCCGTGTCGGGCAGCTACGTGGGCTACTTCATGGGCCATTACAGTGGCCAGCCCGGCATCCGTTTGGGCAACCGGCAGTATCCCCGTATACACGGCTACCTTTCCTCCAGGTAGAGCAAAAGCGTTTATTTGCTCATCATCCTCTATTACTTTAAAATCCCACGTATAATTTTGGGTATCCGATACCGCTGCTATTCTTTGTCCGACTCTGGTAACCGCGTTGTTGTAGGATTGATTGTCTGATAACTCTTCGTTTTTTAAAACTTCTTTAAACGCTGTTAGACCCATCTCATTTTCTTGAGATTGAGTAAGGATGATAAACTGCGAGCGCCCTGTTACAGGAGCCTTATAACAAGATAGTATAGGAAAGGAAACTAAAAAGAGAGTGAAGAGAACGAATAAAGATGTATAAAGTTTTTTAGAAGTGA
>JAJCZT010000045.1 GCA_029262255.1 Deltaproteobacteria bacterium | reverse complement strand
TTCGCTTGACTCAGGGGCGGTAACATCTTGAAGCTGCTGACCATCTAAGGGGGGGTTGTTTTCCTCAAGTTGAGATTGATTAGAAGGTGAATCAACCGTAGGGTGTTCGATTATATCGCTCTTTGTGACAGTATCGGAATCAGATGAAATATTGGAGATTTCCTTTTCCAAATCCCTTTTTCTGGTGTTAGCCGCTTTTTCCACGACCTCAGGCCCTTTATTAGCGGCATTTTGACTCATCTGAGAGTGGCCCGGAGAATTCCCGATTAATTGATCTCCGCTGAATCCGGTATCATCAATCTTCGTTCCCACATAGACTCCAACGGCAAATACTAAAATCAAAGTCAACAAATAACCGATACCGCCACCGCGTTTTTTCTTATTGGAACCTGCAATAATGAGTTTTGGTTTTAATTCTTTCATCTTAGCACTCCCATATTAAATCCCCCTACGATGATGAACTATCACGAACCCTATTCCTCTCTGGTGCCGAAGGGGGGATTTGAACCCCCACGAGCGCAGTGCCCACTGGATTCTGAGTCCAGCGCGTCTACCAAATTCCGCCACTTCGGCATATTTGGCAAAGAAAAACCCAGCCGCTCACTAAAGATTATCATATATACTTTAACCCCGCTATAGTTATCTTGGTCTCTAAAGCACATTAATTAATAATAGTTTTATTAAAATTTTAGTCCCCTAAAGCGCAAATATAGCTATAGGCTACAAGACTAAAGTTGGGATAGAACTCACTATTCGGAGAACAAAACAAGCACACCGGTATAAGTAAAGAGATGATTCTTGTTCTGAAGAGGGGCAAACTCGGAATTGCCGAAGAAACCTATAAATGGGATGTCACCAAGTACGTTTGTTATATAAGCAGTATCAATACCCTGATGACCATAGAGAGAAGATCCCCTCGCACAGCAATTAAAATATATCCCAAATTTAAAGGGGTGATCCGGATTCTGGTCAGAAGTAATTCTATATAGCATCTGTTTAAGGTCTTCTCGTGCCATCTCAGGGTTTCTCAATGTAAAAGCGACAATCTGGCCCTCCTTCACATTTTGAGGAACAGCCACATATCCTGACTTCTGATCAACCCCGATTAGATTTCTCACAAGATAATCACTTCCAGAAATATCATCTTGATCCGGATCGGGGGGGAAGGCTACAAACAAGTATCGCATAATATCCATAGGATCCCGTAAAAGCCCTCTTGGAACCCGTTTCTTTAAAACTTGAAAAGCCGGCTCTCCATCCAATTCTGAAATTATATTTTTATTAGCCTTGGTAATTACACACGGGTCCCCCACCAATTGGCATCCCTGGGTAATATCGATTTTATAAGAGAATTCTCCGTCGAGCAATAATCCTGAAACTGCGCCTGACGCAACGCTATCACCGTAGAACTCAAAAGTGTCGTTAATCCTGGGATCCTCAGACGCAGTGGCGCCAACTATCGGGACCTCCCCAAGCTTGGATTCTATTCCCTTAAAAAGAAGCTCTGGATGAATATGAAACGGATCTGGCAAAAGGGTAAGAAGGGAGTTAGGGCTTTTAGAGGATTTTAAAAGCTCACCTATTTCTTCTCCGGCTTTCATACCGCCCGCGCCTAATTGATAAATGACAAAGGGTTTCGCGCGGATTATTTTTGAAGAAACCGCCAAAACGACAATGCCCGGCTGCGCCTCAATCTCACCCTGATTAGAGAGAACCCCAATGGCACTGCATCCGCTAATATTTTTCGTTTGTGTAAGCAGGCAAACAATTTTTAATATTTCCTGATAATTTGCTCTATGGGGGAAAGTGCAAAAAACCAGAGCCCAGTCGGCTTTGGTGATGCCGGCTTGGTCCATTGCCTGCTTAGCGGCAGCGGTTGCGGCCTCTATACTATTTTCAATATTAGAATATCCTGCACCAGCTTCAATTATTGTTTTATTCTCAGAAGTCATATCTATAATCCTACCGTATCAAAATTTTAATAAGAGGTTCTTATCACCAAATTTATAAATGAATGATCCATCTTCTTGCTAATGCTCAGAATATGTAAGAGATATTAAGAGCACCCTAAAAATTACAGATCGCCCCACGATATTATTTTCTCAGGTGTTATCTTTATAACAGGAGCGCCTAAGTTCTCTAATCCCATCTTGCGATATTGATCATATTTCTCAGAAAGAATTTTTAGTGATCTCTCGTACTCTTCTCCACCATTGAGTACATCAGCCCTCCCTATAACAATAACATAGTAAAGATTGTTCCAGTTCTCAACGTACTTATCAATCAAAAGAGAAACATTAGGATTGTCAAGAACATTCCTTACTCTCTTGAGCTTATCCGAAGATACGCGCTTAGGTTTTTTATCAATAGGCGAATAAATACAACGCCCGTCATAAGCAAAGCAGACGGGGAGCACAAGAGGATTCCCCGATCCGTCCACAGTTGCCATTCTGGCGATTTTATGCGAAATAATTATGTTTTTTTCTTTCTGTGTTGGTTTTGCTGTCAAGATAATTTTTTCAGTGACTCCTTACTATGTCTTGAATTATAATTTATGTCTTTTATAATACCTTGTTTTTATTTAGGGTGATTTACTATTTTTATTAACACGGGATCAAATGGATAAAATTAAGATTTTCTGCGGGACTTCAAATACGCCCCTCGCTGAGGATATATGTAAATATTTAGGCGTCCCATTAGGAAAAGCAGAAATGAGAAGGTTTAGTGATGGGGAGCTTTCAACTGAGATTGCTGAAAGCGTACGCGGATCTCATGTATTCGTTATACAGTCCACCTGTCCTCCGACTAATGAACATATAATGGAACTCCTTATACTTACAGACGCTTTAAAAAGAGCTTCCGCCAGAGAAGTCACTGCGGTCATACCTTATTACGGTTATGCCCGCCAAGACAGAAAAGTAAAGCCCAGAGCTCCAATATCGGCAAAGCTTATTGCTGACCTTATAACTACTTCAGGTATCAGCCGTGTGGTTACTGTTGATCTTCACGCAGGACAAATACAAGGTTTCTTTAATATCCCTGTTGACCACATATACGCTTCTCCGGTATTGATACAACACATAAAGGAAAATACGAATAAAGACGATATTGTTATTGTATCACCCGATGCTGGGGGAATGGAAAGAGCTAGAGCATTTGCAAAAGGCCTGGATGCGGGTCTGGCTATGACCGACAAAAGACGCCCTAATCCTAATCAAGCTGAAATTATGAATGTAATAGGTGAAGTGGAAGGAAAATCTGTAATTCTCTTTGACGACTTGGTTGATACCGCCGGTACTGCAATACAGGCGGCGCGAGCATTACTAAGAGAAGGCGCAAAGAGCGCATCTCTATGTTGTACTCATGGAGTTCTTTCAGGAAACGCAATTGAGAAAATAAAAGATTCAGAACTTGGAGAAGTTATAATCACAGATACTATACCCCCAACTCAAGCGGCTATAGATTGTGATAAAATCAAAGTACTTTCAATTGCTGACCTTCTTGGCGAGGCAATAAAAAGAATAACTACAGGAGAATCCATAAGCAGTCTTTTTAACTAATAAGTTAGTGTATATGGAAGGAGCTAAAAAATGGCACAGAGCACATTAAATGTATTAAAGAGAAAAAGAATGGGTAAAAGCGGGGCAAGAGAGATTAGGAAAGAAGGCAATATTCCCGCTGTATTATATGGCAAGGGAACAGACACGCTTTCTCTTGTTATAAACCCCTCCGAGTTAAAAGAGGCGCTATCAACGGCAGCCGGAGAAAACACCCTGCTGGAGATATGCGTTAAAGACGGCGAGGAAGATATCAAGAAATTATCTCTGCTTAGAGAAATTCAATATGACTTTCTAACAAGTAGGCCTATTCACTTTGACTTCCAAGCCCTTGATATGAATCAAAAGATTACAGTTAGCGTACCGGTTCATATAGAAGGTCAGTCCAAAGGAGTTAAGGAAGGCGGGATTCTAGAGGAAATTTTAAGAGAAATAAGTGTTGAGTGTCTACCTACTGACATACCAAATTCATTTAGTGTAGATGTAGCAGAACTTGAAGTAGGTCATTCAATCCATGTTAATGTTCTTGAAATAAATGAAGGGGTAACAATTCTTCATGAGCAGGAAGACACTATTGTAACGGTACTTGCACCTAAGGTAGAAGCAGTAGCAACAGAAGAAGTTGAGGAAGAAGGTGCTGAAGGAGCTGCCCCAGAAGAGGAAGTTGCAGACGAAGGCAGCGAAGAGAGTAGTTAGTTGCAATGATGCTAGTTGTCGGACTTGGGAATCCTGGGAAGCAATATACGCTGACAAAACACAATGTCGGCTTTCTAGTTGTCGATGAATTAGGAAAAAGGGTTGGAATCGATATAAAGAAGAATAAATTCCAAAGTTTCTACGGAGAAGGATTTGTAGAAGGCAATAAGGTGCTTCTGCTAAAACCGCAGACTTATATGAACCGTAGCGGAGAAGCAGTTTCAAGCGCCTCGGATTTCTATAAAATTCCTCTCGAAAATGTAATTGTTATACATGATGAAATGGATGTATCGCTTGGTAGGATAATGATAAAACCTGGCGGTGGCAGTGCCGGTAACAATGGGATTAAATCAATTATATCATACTTGGGTAGCAAAGATTTTATTAGAGTCAGGATTGGGATAGGAAAGCCTCAAACAAAATCTGATGGCGCTAATCACGTTCTTTCCAGCTTTAGCAAAAGTGAAAGCAGTATGGTAGAAGCCTCCATAGTCACGGCGGCGGATGCAGTTTTAGAAATTATTCAAAACGGGCTTCAGAGTGCTATGAACAAATACAACAGTAAATCTACAAATCAGGAAAACCTAGATCAAATAAATTCTCATTAATTAAAGGAGGTTTAATCCAATGGGAGAAGTAATAGCAGCCCTTTTTGGGCTCATATTAGGTGTTATTGTCTTAGGATATGCATACCTAGTTTATAGAGAAATAAAGTCTCTTCCGGCAGGCAACGACACTATGAAGGAAATCTCTGCCTCAATAGAAGAGGGAGCGATGGTCTTCTTAAACAGAGAATACAGGATAATCGGAATTTTTGTTGTTGTTGTCTTTGTACTTCTTGGTTTCTTTATTGGCTGGAAAGCGGCGATCGCGTACTTAGGCGGCGCTGTTTGTTCGATACTGGCAGGATTTTTCGGCATGAAATCGGCAACCAAAGCTAATGTCAGAACGGCCCAGGCCGCAGCTACAGAGGGACAAGGCAGAGCACTTGCCGTTGCGTTCAAAGGCGGAAACGTCATGGGATTATCAGTAGCCGGTTTAGGGTTGCTCGGACTTTCAATAGCCTTTACTTTGGGAATAGGCCTTCCGACAAACCCAACTGACCCAACCGCGCTTGCATCATTCGCTCAGAATTTCGCAGAAATAGTCGGCGGATTCGCTATGGGCGCAAGTACAGTTGCTCTCTTTGCAAGGATTGGCGGCGGTATATTCACCAAGGGTGCGGATGTCGGCGCTGACTTAGTTGGTAAAGTAGAAGCCGGTATACCAGAGGATGATCCCAGAAACCCCGCTACTATAGCAGATAACGTTGGAGATAACGTTGGAGACGTTGCAGGTATGGGAGCTGACCTTTTTGAATCATATGTCGGCGCCGTTATCGCGACAATGGTAATTGCGGCTGCTATGGGAACAAATGCCATAGCCTTAATGTCCATTCCAATAGTTCTTATAGCAGTGGGCAGCTTCTCCTCAATAATAGGATCTAAAAGTGTTGAGTGGATGAAAGACCTAGAGCCACAACTCGTACTAAGAAGAGCTACTTTCTATGCCGGGGGAATTTACTTGGCACTCTCTCTGATAGTGCTCTTGGTAGTAGGTCTCGTAGACGGAATAGGCGGCTACATAATCTGGATATGGCTATCAGCCGTTTTGGGACTATTAGCCGGTATATCAATCGGATTATTAACAGAATATTACACCTCGGGTCCTCCTGTTAAAAAAATTGCGGAAGCATCTCAAACAGGTGTTGCTACAAACATTATTGAAGGACTTTCCGTAGGTATGGTAAGTACTACAGCTCCTGTGATAGTAATCGCTATTGCGATTGGGGTTTCCTATACGTTTGCAGGACTCTACGGAATAGGAATCGCGGCTGTGAGTATGCTTGCAACCATCGGAATAACCATGTCAGTAGATGCTTACGGACCTGTAGCCGACAATGCGGGCGGTATTACGGAAATGGCAGAACTTGGAGATGATGTAAGAAAAATCACCGACAAACTTGACTCACTTGGAAATACAACAGCAGCGATCGGAAAAGGATTCGCAATTGGTTCTGCAGCCCTTGCAGCTCTAGCTCTTTTCGCAGCATATACAAAAGCTGTTGGGTTAACGTCAATTGACCTGACTCATAGCAATGTTGTTACCGGCTTGCTCCTTGGAGGAACGCTACCTTTCTTGCTTGGTGCGCTTACAATGGGAGCTGTTGGAAGAACTGCGCAAAAGATGGTAGAAGAGGTAAGGAGACAGTTTAGAGATATCCCGGGACTTCTTGAAGGAGAGGCTAAAGCTGATTATGCCACATGTGTTGGTATAAGTACTGACGCTTCACTTAGAGAGATGATAATTCCCGGAATTATTGCTGTCTTAGCCCCTATCGTTATTGGGCTTATTCTTGGACCTGAAGGCTTAGGAGGCTTTCTAGCCGGAGCCATCGTATCTGGTGTGATGCTTGCGCTTATGATGGCAAACGCTGGTGGCGCCTGGGACAATGCTAAAAAATATATTGAAGAAGGCAATCTGGGTGGAAAGGGATCTGATGCTCATCATGCAGCGGTTGTAGGAGATACAATCGGAGATCCGTTTAAAGATACTTCAGGGCCCGCAATGAACATTTTGATAAAGCTAATGTCTATTGTCTCCCTGGTAATTGCACCATTATTAATTTGAAGAAATGAAACAAATACAGGATGCGGTTAATACCGCATTCTGTAAATAAAGTTAACAACTCGGTTTTTCCGGGTACACTGTTTTACAAAATGAAGACTCTGTCGCTCTGATCAAATATAATTAAACTGCAATCAGGGCCCAAAAGACCGAGACAGGAGGTAGTAAATATGGCAGTAACGCCAAACTATTACGAAACGCTTTATATCACAAGGCCTGATATACAAGAAGAAGACCTGGCCAAAATTCAGCAAAAACTCCAAGATTCGATTTCCGCACATCAAGGTGAAATAATAAAGGCCGACAAATGGGCTGAAAGGGGATTGGCATACGAGATACAGGATTATAAAAGAGGCATTTACTATATATTGGTATTTAAAGCATTGCCTAGCGCCTGTGCAGAGATCGAGAAACATTTAAGTTTCTACAACACCGACATCCTCAGATTCATAACAATAAAAACAACTGAAGAAGCTGTAAATAAAGAGAAGGCCGCTCAGGAAAAGGCCGCTGAAGAAGCTGCAAATAAAGAGAAGGCTGCTCAGGAAAAGGCCACTGAAAAAGCTGAAGCTGAAAAAGCTGAAGCTCAAAAAGCAGAGAGCGCCAAAGAGCCTGCGGTTGAATTTGCAGCCGAGGTAGAGGTTGTAGAAGAAACCCCGGAGGCTGACAAGGAAGAGCCTGCGGTTGAATTTACAGCCGAGGTAGAGGTTGTAGAAGAAGCCCCGGAGGCTGACAAAGAAGAGCCTGCCGTCGAATTTACGGCCGAGGTAGAGGTTATAGAAGAAACCCCGGAGGCTGACAAGGAAGAGCCTGCAGTTGAATTTACAGCCGAGGTAGAGGTTGCAGAAAAAGACCCGGAGGCTGATAAAGAAGAACCTGAAACTCCTCAACAAGCTGAGAGCGCCGAAGAAGAGGCCTCTGAAGTTACAGAAGAGGAAGGAGAAACAAAATAATGGATTCAAGAAGAGATAGAAGATACTTTACAAAAAAGAAGGTTTGCAGGTTCTGTACAGAACCTATTGAAATCGATTACAAAAATGTAGATCTAATGTCGAGATTCATTACTGATAGGAAGAAGATAGTTCCAAGAAGAAATTCCGGTCTTTGTGCGCACCATCAAAGACAGCTTTCCTCTGCAATCAAGAGAACAAGGTTTATGGCTCTTCTTCCATATACGGTTCTCCACTAAAAAATGGAGCAAAGAGCAGCTTTAACTAGTCTTATTTGGATTTAACAAGATATACTGGGAGGTTTTCAAAAAGATGAGGGTTATACTTACTACAGACGTTGATTCAGTTGGCAAAATGGGTGAAATAAAAGAGGTAAAGAACGGGCTTGCCGGAAATTACCTCATTCCAAAAAAACTTGCTATAAGAGCTACCCCTGGAAACATAAAAGTTTGGGAGCAAAAAAGTAATATTATAAATAAAAGAGAGGAAGGCTTAAAAGCCGAAGCTCAAGGTTTTGCATCTAAACTTGAGGGAGTAAGCGTCACCATTTCCGTTAAGGTCGGAGAAGAAGAGAAGATATTCGGATCTGTTACTTCTCAAAATATATCCGAAGCATTAAAAGAACTCGGATTTGAAGTTTCAAGAAAAGATATAAAACTTGAGAGTCCTATTAAAGCGTTGGGAACGCATGATGTAAGTGTCAAACTCTACCAAGAAGTAGAAGCAATTATCAAAGTAGGGGTGGTAGAGGAAAACGCAAGCGAAAAAACAGAGGAAATTCAAGCGGTAACAGAAACTGAGCCGGAATCACAACCACAAGAAATAGAAGCGGCAGAAGAACCCACAGAAGAAGATAGTTGATATTCTCAATCCGGAGCTATATCAACTGACATTATTTTTTGATTCTTAAATTTTATTGACCGGATCCCAGCTGTAACATTTCTTCAAGCGGTACTTTCCTATACCCTGCGGGAGCTATAAACTCACTGATATCTATTTGCTTTCTGGAAACTTTAACTATTTCCTCAATAATTGAATTTCCAGAAACAGGATAATCAGTTGTCCTCATTGGAAAGCCGGAACTAAATACTTCTATGTAGGCCTGCTCTGCTTCCTTAGATGCTGAGCTTGCTCCCCCTAAACTTTCCTCAATTTTTCTAAGCTCGCTCATATAATCAGTCATCTTATTCATATCAATCTCATTTTCAAACCCCACCTCATTGCTCGTCCATATCTCTTCATCAAGCTTGCCGTTTCTATATACCTCATACTTAACCGATTCATATCCGGCAATTTTATTAGAATCTCCGGTTTTTTTAATCTCAATTTTTACAGGTATGGAATTACTTCCGGGAAGCTCAATGCCTTGCCTTTTCATCGCTTCCTCAGCACGTGCTCTTTGATCCGGTGGAAGCTCCGCAAGCTGTAGCTGCATAGCATTTTTCATCTTTAGAGCATATTGCTTAAAAAACTTAAAATAATCCTTAGCTTGTGCGGATGTGTAGCTCTTAGATCTATTATCTATCTGTATCATTTCTCCCGTTTCCAGATTAAATATTGCAGAAAACTGACCTTCTTCATCAAAGAATTTAACCTTGTTATCCTGCATATAAATAGTTCCTTTTAGCTTCTGACTACTGCCTTTTTCATATCTCTCTTGTTCCATAATAAGCCCCGCAAATACTTGTGACGCGGTAAAAATCAAGAGTATGCAAATAACCATTATAGATCTGTAGAAATTTAACATCTAATAACCTCCGAATTATATTAACAGGAAATATTGAGTCTCCACCTGGTCCTAAATAAAATAACTTATAAACCGTATATAAGCCACAAAAAAACTATACTCTAAAAGAATAAAGAACCTGAATTGATATCTATTGACGCACCCCGAATCTGTGATAGATTAAAGCGGTCGAATCGAGACATTTCACGGAGGTAATTATTTTATGGCTGATACTATTAAGTTTGCCCCGGTTGGTGAAAAAGAAGTCACCAGAGCAATTGTTGAGGGGTTTGCAAATGAATTTACAGAATACATTGAAAGTGATGTGATAGTTGTTGGGGCCGGACCAAGTGGTCTTGTCGCTGCAAAGGATATTGCTAAAAAGAAATATAAAGTTCTTTTAGTGGAAAGAATGAACTATCTAGGGGGCGGATTCTGGATAGGAGGCTACCTTATGAACAAAGTTACCGTAAGGACGCCTGGGAATGAGGTTCTTGATGAAATAGAGGTGCCCTACGAGGAAGTCGAGCCTGGGCTATGCGTAGCAGACGGACCCTACGCTTGTTCAAAGCTAATTGCTATGACTTGTGAGGCTGGCGCAAGAATACGTAACATGACCATGTTTGATGATCTGGTCTATAGAGAAAATGGAAGAGTAGCCGGAATCGTTATCAACTGGACTCCAATTGCGAATATGCCAAAAGAAATAACCTGTCTTGATCCGATAGCAATAGAATCAAAACTTGTTATTGACGCCACGGGTCACGATGCTTACTGCGTGAATAGACTCTCACAGCAGGGTTTATATAAAAAGCTGCCGGGTCATGGATCGATGTGGGTAGAAAAATCAGAAGAAGCGCTTGTTGAATACACTGGTCTAGTTCATCCGGGCCTGATTGCATGCGGAATGTCTGTTAATACAACATACGGCCTTCCGAGAATGGGGCCGACATTCGGCGGAATGTTACTTTCAGGTAGAAAAGCCGCGCAAGTGGCGATAGATATACTTGAGGGTGGAGAAGAAAAGGCCATAGCTTAACATTAGAGAAACCAACCAAGGGGAAGAGTTACTTGTAATTCTTCCCCTTTTATTTACTACCTTTCATTTATTACTTCTTATTGACTCCATACACTTTTTACAAAGATTGCCATTATACTGCACTCTAAGCACATCTTCCTGCCAATGGGAATTAAATAAGCAGCAATCCGGGTCTTCACAAAACGCATTTCCGGTGATTTCATATCCAATCGCCTGAAGAGCGTATGAGGACAGTATAGAAGAGGTCTTTGGGTCATCGTATTCGACAAACCTCCCCTTATACATGTTATCCAGCTCACTCAAGCCGATCCCGCTCTGAATTAACCGCCCTTTAATATAGTAATACTCTTTAGGCTTAGCAGGAGCCTCTATCAGTCCCGAGGTTGAAACAAGAGCTGGAGTCCCCATAAGTACCACTCTGGCGTGATATCTTCTGTTTTCAAAAGTTCCAAACAAACGGCTTGTGAATATTAGATGGATGAATCCGCTTTTAATCTCGTCAGCAACTTTTTCCGCAAGTGCTCGGTATAAAATTCTCTGAATCCAAAATCCGTCATAGAACTTTCCTGCAGCACTCTCGCGTCCCAAGAGCCTATTAACTTCTGAATCAATTTCATTTCTATCGACAGGATTAGTGTTATCAACAGCGATAGAGATATCCGGTATTTGTGCTGAGGATAAATTTTGGGCCAATTTATATATACCCTGTTCGGAGAGGGAGAGAAAATCTATTAGATTACCCCGATCCTCAAGAGGAAATCCCAACTCACTGACGCGCTCCTGTACTACGTCAGTACTAAGTGACGCGGAAGGGTAATCTGAATAAACAAAAACACGGGAGTCTCTTTTCATCTGGGAGAGTAATGAAGAACAATTTAAGAAAAATAAATTTAAACAATATCAAACTTCAATTTCAGCTATAACTTCAATCTCAACGGGGGAGTCTGCCGGGAGCTCTGAGACGCCAACTGCAACCCTGGCGTGCCTTCCCGCCTCTCCAAAAACCTCAAAGAAAAAGTCCGACGCCCCGTTTACTACCGCGGCCTGAGAATTAAAGCCCTCAGCGCTTGAAACGTATCCGGTTATTTTTACAATCTTTTTGACTTTACTAAAGTCACCAATCTCTTTGCTTATTACAGCAAGAGCATTTATGGAGGAAACCCTGGCTGCCTGATATGCTTCCTCGACCGTGACTTGGGCCCCCACTTTACCTTTAAACAATAGATTCCCATCGCTGAGCGGCAGCTGCCCGGAGACAAAGAGTAATTGACCTGAGATAACCGCGGGTTTATAAGCACCCAGCGGATCAGGTGGATCGGGAAGCTTAATCCCCAGCTCATCTAAGCGTTTGTCAACTTTTGTCATTTTCTGCCTCAGCTTTAAGAGCGACGTAAATTGTAGTTGAATCCCGTTTAACTAAAAACAAAAAGTTTTGCCCTTCTTTAATAGAATCTACAGCTTTTCGGTAATTATCCAAATTTGCGATCTGTTTTTTATTTATTTCCAGAATAACGTCCCCCCTACGCAGCCCCGCTTCAGACGAGACACTACTGCTTCTTACATCAGTGATAACAACCCCACTAGAAGATTCTATATCCAGCTTACGCTTTACCTCTGGGGTAATTTCCTGAACAATGAGACCAAGATTTTGTTCAGCTTCATTTTCCTGACTCTTTCTGGAATGTTGAGCGGCCTGGTCTGGAAGTGTTTCAAGTTTTATTTTCAGAACCTTTTCCTTACCGTCTCGAATTACTTTCAATTTAGTTTTGGTACCTGGCGCATAACCGGCTACCAGTTTTGGTAGTTCAGACATCTCATCAATCTTATTTCCGTTAACCTCTACTATGATATCGCCCCTTTTAACTCCGGCTTTATCGGCAGGGCCGCCGGCGGTAACATCCGCGACCAAAGCTCCATTATCATCATCCAAATCGAGACTCTCCGCTATCTCCGGAGTCACCCTCTGCACATAAACCCCGATCCATCCCCTGACTACTTTGCCGCCGTTTCTCAGCTGTGACACAATATTCTTAGTCATATTAATGGGGATTGCAAAACCGATCCCCTGACCGCCGGCAATTATAGCGCTATTAACCCCTATGACCTCACCTCTAAAATTAAAAAGCGGTCCACCGCTATTCCCCGGATTGATCGCAGCGTCGGTCTGAAGAAAATCGTCGTAAGATCCAAACCCCAGAGACCTTCCCTTAGCGCTTATAATCCCCGCTGTAACCGTATGACCAAGCCCGAAGGGGTTTCCTATAGCCAAAACCCAGTCCCCGATTTCAAGCCTATCTGAATTGCCGAATCTAACTGCAGGTAGTTGTGATTTGGGTTCAATTTTAAGAAGAGCCAGGTCTGTCTTGGGATCCGCACCTATTATTTTCGCGGCATAACTATCTCCATTCTGTAGAATTACTTTAATATCCGTAGCCCGCTCTACAACATGGTTATTTGTGATAATATATCCGTCCTCACTAAAAATAAACCCCGATCCAAGCCCTTTTCTTTTAAATTCTTTTTGAGGACCGTCTCCAAAAAAATTTTCAAAGAAATCATCGTATGAATCATCTCCCTTTTCACTAAATGGAGATTGAAAAACCTGTCTTCCGCTTTTAGAAACACTAGTAGTGCTTATATTTACAACTGAGGGGCTTAATTGCTTTACCAACGGCGAGAGGGATTTAAATTCATGAGTTTGTGTATTGCCTTCGAGTTGTAAACCCAAAAATATCATTGAAAAAACTAAGGAGAAAAATAATAATCTTGATTTACTCGTCATTACTTTAATACCTCCACAAAAAGATCTGAAGTCGGTTAGCTCCGATCTATTACTAAATTATTGTCCATATATTTCTTATAAGGATACTAAGTAAACCCCGAATTGCCATAATAAAGCTAACAAAATTATAACTGAGTAATTAATCTCATGTAGTCAAAATTTAGAAGGGTTATATTAAGAAATGATATACTACTCACCACTGAGGAGCTAGTAGAAATGATGGAACATGATGAGGGATGCATATATTTTAACCCGTTCGTCCTGAGTTCAATCAAAGGACGGAGCTTTTAGAATACACCACTCGAGAGTCTCAGGGTGCGCGGATTAATCTCACCCCCCACCTTAATCCAGATAACAAATGGATTCCTGATTAAGACATTTGGGAAGACCAACAAAAGTTAGATTTACAAAAGGGGTGCAGTACAATAACTATAAAAAGGGGGTTATGATGCTATATAGGCTCTTTAAGCATGGTCTCCCAATAGCGGACGTGCAACTTGTTTGAATAAAAGCGCATGAGAAAATCCCTCGCGGAAGATACAAAACGATTGTTTGTAAAAACATATTTACCCATCATCCGGGACTGAGTTTGTATCTTACCAACACGGGAGCGTCTTCTGGCCATGTAGCTTTCAAAAGATTGTTCTATATATTTTGAATCAGCCCTTGAGAGCTCATCGGCTAAAACCGCAGCGGATTCCATTGCCATGGATACACCGCCTCCGGCAGTAGGTAATATGGCGTGGGCAGCATCGCCAACCAACACTACTCTGCCCTTATGCCATTTCTTCATTACTAAATCATTATAGTGTCCGTGGAAGATTTCATTTGGATCGTCCAACCCCTCCAATATGTCAGGCACGATACCTCCAAAATCCTTAAAATTCTCTTGAATTCTGTCAATTCTAGATTCTACCGGATCGGAATCTTGAACATCATTTCTTATGCTTGTGAATACCGAGAGTCGGCCTTTCGTAGGCCATACGCCGAAGAACTTACCCGTACCCCAATATTCGGCTATTTGCAGTGTCTTGGCAATATTCGGCTTCACCCAAAAACTCCAGCCGTTCATACCACTATAAGATAAAGGTACATCTCCAAACACCATGTTTCGTGTTTTGGAGCGCACACCGTCACAACCTACAACCAGGTCATAAGTTTCTTCGGTGCCGTCGCTAAATGTTACGTAAACTTCATCATTCGTCTGATCAATCTTATCAACGGTAGTATTCATTCGGATTGAATCGGGGTCGACTGCTTTTTTGATGACATTAATTAAATCAGGCCTGTAAGTACTTAGCATAGGGCCATATTTCTCGGTCACGTTCTTAACAGAATACGAATGCAGCATCTGTCCCTGTTCATCTGAAACATTATAGGTTGTAAACTGAAGCCCTACGTCAAGCAGATCTCTGTAGACTCCCAGTCCTTTTAAAATACGACTCCCTGAGGGCCAAAGCACAATAACGTATCCTACAGATCCATACTCGGGTATCCGCTCGACAAGAGTCGGCTTAAACCCCCTTTGCTGGAGCAAAGCCGTAAGAGTCAAACCCGCAACTCCGCCCCCTACTATCAGGACTCTCATTTCAGGGCCGTATCTTGTGGGCAAGCTATATTTATCCGTATCTACCAAATTCACTTCAAACCCCTAATTCTTTTCTATTACTTTACCTATAATATATTAAGACCTCATGAAATTTCAATGGTTTTCTTGAATTATTGTCCCAGAATGGGGATATAATAAATATTAATATTTCTTTAATATTGAGGGACTTCCTCCCCAGTATTACCACAAATTTCAAGTTCAACCCCGTCTGGATCAAGAAAGTGATAGGCCTTTGGTTTCCCGTCGTCTCCTAGCTTTATTTCTATAAACTCGACCCCTCTTTCTTTTAGAATCCGGCTTGATTTCTCCACGTCATCCACACCAAAAGCCACGTGATTCACTCCCTCAACATATTCGCCCCTTTTTATTGCTCTATTGTTATCTTCGCTAAGAGCAACAAGGGCTTTAGATTTTGTACCTAGGAAACTCTTTTTTTCTCCGCCTTTTGGACGGCCGTCTACAATCAATCTAAGCCCCAGAACCCCTGTATAGAATTCAATAGCCCGGTCCATATCGCTCACTACTATTGCTACATGGTCTAAGTCTTTAATGATTCCCTCTTTTCCGATTATTTTATCGAGCCATCCCATTTAGTTCCTCAAACCTCTAGTATCTGTTTTTAACAATATCTTAATCCACTCTGACTTTCCTAATTAAAATCCAAGCTACCACTGCTATTATTAAAACGATTAATACACCCATAACCCAATAGCTGCTTGTAATAGCATGAATCGTATTGGGTCTTACTTCAATAACCCTTTGAAAAGTGGCGTATTCCCCACCCACCGTCCCACTCTCTGAGTTCTCCGCTGTAATGGCTATTGATAGCATAAGCGAGCCGATACCGTCTCTTTGAGGGGTCACTAACCATTTCCACGTTAAAGGAAAGTCTTTGTCTATTGGTTTCAAAACAGCGCCGTTCCCAGATGCGATCCCTTCATTTTGATCACCTCCCAACTCTGGGGCTATTTCAAAACCGCGACCACTAAGCTTCATACCCATTTTATTATCTATCCTAATGTCACCTAAATCCTTAGATAATGACTCTACAAAAGAGCTGAGAATTTCCGCTTCAACCAAATATGATTCACCTACTGCCATTTCCGGGGGCGTGATAAAGACAATACCGTCAGAGGCGTGCTTCCTTACTTTCTTTAATATTGTTTTTGATAAATTAGGCGGTGGAGATGGTAAGGAAAGATTATCCAGCTCTAAAGACGGCTCAGTCTGAGAAATCGGATCTTTAGACGAAGCCTCCTCTATTTGTTCATCGGCAGCTTCCGGGGTTGCCGCCAAGGAAGGCTCTTCGCTCTGTTGAGCTCGCACCTCTCTCTCAGGCTCGGGGGGTATATCAATTATTAAATTGACCCTCCTGTTTTGCTCAAGAGCCGCTTGAGTCTCCCCAGTGCCGTATTTATCGGTTCTGCCTCTTCCGACTACTAGGATATTATCAGAATCTATTCCAAGCTCGACTAAATAATCTTTTACTATTTGAGCTCTTTTTTTAGATAGCCCTATATTGTAGTCAGCAGACCCTGTTAGGTCTGAGTAGCCTTCAAGAGTAATAGTGAACTTGGGAGTATTTTTTAAAGCATCCGCATTCCTCTTTATAACCCCTATGCTCTCCTGGCTTATACTATTGGTATTAGAATCAAAGTAGAGGACTACCACATCTTGTGACTGCGCCCACGAAGAATCAGAAACGCTAAAGAACAAGAAAAAGCTTAATAAGAAGAAAGCACTGCAAGCAAAGAACGGGAACAGGAAAAAACTTCTGAATCTGCCAATCAATTTCAACAACTTATGCATACAGAGCCTCTTTAATTTTTATATCTGGTGAATCGGCCAAATGAACTGATCCCTACCATTATCCCTTCATAAAATTTTTCATGTCGACAAACAGCAAGGGAGTTAAATAACTTTTAAATACGCGCTAAATGCTAATTCAATTACCGACATAGTACGCATTTAGACCACTATTAATGCTATACTAACTAGATTACACATTAATAGGGTTTTGTTAATACAATCATATGTCTAGAGCCAAACAACAGACAGAATATCAGTTTAAGATTAATGTTTATAATTCCATATCTTCATTAGATAAAGAGCTGTACAATGACATTGTAGACCCTGAAAACCCGTTTCTGGAATATGAGTTCTTAGAGGCGTTGGAGAGATCAGACTGCGTAGGCCCCAACACTACCTGGAACCCCCGCCATATTGTCCTTACTGATAAGGATAAGATTATTGGAGCAATTACTTCCTATATTAAACTGGACTCCTACGGCGAATATATATTTGATTGGGAATGGGCCAGGGCATTTGAGAGCTCGGGACTCCGCTATTATCCAAAATTAGTTGTAGCCATACCTTTTACTCCCACAACCGGAACACGTATTCTTGTTCATCCGGATTATTCATTCAAAGAGTGCGCTCAGGCTATGGTCAAGCGTTTAATCGATCTCTCCGTAGAAGAAAATTGCTCTTCTATCCACTTTCTATTTTTGACTGAAAATGAGAGCATCCTTCTTGAAGAGTTAGGATTCTTAACAAGAAAAACGCATCAGTACCACTGGAAAAACCGGAATTATAATAGCTTTGACGATTTTCTTTGTGATATGCGCTCAGGCAGAAAAAAACAAATCAGGAAAGAAAGAAAATCGCTTGTAGAAGCGGGGCTCCAGATACAAACAATCGAAAAAGATGAAATTAAAGAAGAACATATGGATGTCATTTGGGGATTTTATTCAGATACTCATTCCAGAAAATGGGGCAGTCCATACCTCAATCGCGAATTCTTTGACTTAATGTTTCAGAACTTTAAACATCGATTGGTCTTTATTCTGGCGAATGACGGGAATAATTGGGTAGGCGGCACATTTAATGTGGCAAAAAACAACAGACTCTTCGGCAGGTACTGGGGTACACTTTATAACTATAAGAATCTCCATTTTGAATGTTGTTTCTACAGATTAATAGATTATTCTATAAACAATGGGATAGACATCTTTGAAGCCGGTGCGCAAGGAGAGCATAAATTCTTAAGAGGCTTTGCGGCAGTACCGACTTTTAGTTCCCATTTAATTATGAACGAAGGAGCAAATAACGCGATCAGTGATTATTTAGTTCGGGAAAGGGAATATACAGATCATATTATTAAACAATATAACAGGCAATCACCTTTAAAATATTTATATGGCAAGTAGAAGATAATGGAAGACAAAACAATAAAACCGGGCGATCTGCAAGGAGACTTCCTAACTCAAGAGAAGCTCCATTTAAAGAGACCCGACATGTACAGGGTTGTGCTCCTTAACGATGATTATACACCCAGGGATTTCGTGGTTTGGATACTGATGCGGGTATTTTATAAAGTAGAGACAGAATCTACCAAAATTATGCTGGAAGCCCACACGTTGGGTAAAAGCACAGTAGGCGTTTATACTTATGATGTTGCGACAACCAAGATTGCGCAAGTGGAGAAGATGGCCAAGCAATATGAGCACCCTTTAACCTGTATTCTAGAAGTGGAAAGCGGTGGTGAGGAAGAATGATATTATCAAAAGAACTTGAAGAGACACTTAAAAGATCATATGAGCAGGCCAAGGTAAGAAGGCATGAATTTATTACCTTAGAGCACATACTGTTTGAATTAACTTATGATCCCGACGCATCGGACACCTTAATTGGATGCGGAGTGGACTTAGATAAGCTGAGGGATTCTATAGAGAACTTTATGAACGAAAATATGCCGCCGATTGAATCTGAGTATTTACCGGACCCACAGTACTCAGCCGGAAGCCAATTCGTGCTAAGACTTGCCGCTATGCATGCGGAGTCAGCTGAAAATCCCGAGGTCAACGGCAGCAACATTCTAATATCAATGTTCAGAATAGATGAATCCCATGCCGTCTACTTATTAAATGAGCAAGGCGTCAACCGTTATGACTTAGTCCGCTATGTCTCCCATGGAGGCCGAGAGCACATAGATCAGGACAAACCAACCAGCATTGCCAAGACAGACGCCGAGGCGGCACAACCAAAAAAAGACCCCCTTTCTGAATACTGTACTAATCTGGTTCAAAAAGCGAGTGACGGGAAATTGGATCCTTTGATTGGTAGAGAATCCGAGATTGACCGTACGATCCATATATTGGCCAGAAGGCGTAAAAATAACCCTATATTCGTAGGAGACGCGGGGGTTGGTAAAACGGCAATCGCCGAAGGACTTGCTTTAAGAATTGCGGAGAAAAAAGTCCCCGCAGCTTTAGAGGAAACTCATATATATGCTTTAGACATGGGATCCCTCACAGCGGGTACCCGTTACAGGGGAGACTTTGAAGAAAGATTAAAAGCAATAATAGACAGCGTAAAAGGCGATCAAAAAAAGGTTTTATTTATCGATGAGATACATACGGTAATCGGTGCGGGAGCAGTGTCGGGAGGCACATTGGATGCATCCAACATGTTAAAACCCGCTCTTGCAAATGGAGAGATTCGCTGTATCGGAACAACGACTTCTAAAGAGTACAGAAGCGTATTTGAAAAGGACCATGCGCTTGCGAGAAGATTCCAGAAAATAGACGTCTATGAACCCAGCCAGGACGAGTGCCTTAAAATTCTTCAGGGGCTTAAGAAATATTATGAGGAATTTCACGGTGTGAGATATTCGACTCCGGCCCTAAAAGCGGCTGTAGACCTCTCCGCCAAATACATGAACGACCGCAGGCTGCCTGATAAAGCAATAGATCTCATTGATGAAGCCGGTGCGGACGTTAAATTAAGAAAATATGATTCAGAGACTAAACAAGTAACAGTTAAGGATATAGAAGGGCTAGTTTCTAAAATAGCCAAGATACCGACCCGTACAGTTAAAGTTGACGATAGAAACAGGCTGATGACCCTGGCAGGCGATCTTAAGAAAGTTATTTTTGGTCAGAATGAGGCGGTTGATAAGCTTGTTACCGCAATTCAAATGTCCCGCTCAGGACTGAACGAGCCCAATAAGCCTGTGGGTAATTTTATGTTTGCAGGCCCTACGGGTGTTGGAAAAACTGAAATGGCCAAACAACTTGCCGAAGCTCTGGGAATTGAGTTTATTCGCTTTGATATGAGCGAATATATGGAAAAACACACTGTATCACGTTTAATTGGTTCACCTCCCGGATACGTAGGATATGATGAAGGCGGCCAGCTAACGGAAGCGGTTCATCAAAACCCGCACGCCGTGCTGTTGCTAGACGAAATAGAAAAAGCGCACGAGGACATATATAACGTTCTTCTCCAGGTTATGGATCACGCAACTCTGACTGATTCAAATGGAAGAAAGGTCGATTTCAGGCAGATCGTTCTAATCTTAACCACAAACACGGGGTCAAGAGAGAGCAGCCAAAGGAGTGTGGGGTTTGAGAAAGATGAGTTCGAGGATAAAAGCGCACAAGCTATTGAGCGCTTTTTCAGCCCTGAGTTCAGAAACCGCCTAAACGCAACGCTTCATTTTAATTCACTTACTAAGGAAGTTGTGGAAAAGATAGTGGAGAAGATGATAGGACAGCTTGCTGATAGGCTCAAAGCCAAGAAAGTTGCTCTTGAGCTTACCCCTAAGGCGCGTACATTCATAGCTGAGAGGGGTTACGACAAGCAGCTTGGCGCAAGACCTATCCAGAGGCTTATAGACGACGAAATCACTCAAAAGCTCTCACAGGAGATATTGTTTGGAGAGTTAGCAAGCGGTGGTAAAGCTAAAATCCTCGTCAAATCCGGCAAACTGGATTTTGAGTTTATTGGCAGCTAAACAAAAAATGGAGCTTTTAATGTTTAAGAAACTTTTATCTTCAATTGACCGAAAGTTAATTTTCATATTATTTCTAATGCTTGCAGCGCAATTATCAATTAATCCATTTTCACTTTTTTCAACTGAGGGTGCCCATGCCAGAAGCAAGTCGAGCGGCAATGAAGCTATGAGAGAAATCCAGACAGGATTAGATTTAACGGGAAGAACTAAAACTGAAGTACTTAAACTTATCGGCCCGCCCTGGACAAAGGATACGACTCCGGTAAAAGCGAGGTATAATGAGAAATGGACCTATAGCTGCGAGGACAAAAAGGGAGCGACTTATAACTGCGTTTTTATCTATTTTGTGACAGATCGTGTTAAAAATGTAGAAATCTTTTAAAATTCTTGATACTAATTCAGTAATGGCTCAGTATGTATAATAAAAACTTTGAATACGGGTGGGAAAAATGAAAGAATGTCCAAAATGCGGTACTGATTTAAAGCCTAAGGTAATCGGTTCAATTGACGTTGACGAATGCGAATCATGCAAAGGCATCTGGCTTGATAAAGGGGAGCTAAGAGAAGCTAAAGACCTTGCTGACCCCAACCTTAACTGGCTGGATTTTGAAATTTGGAAACACCCTGAGAAATTTAATTCAAAACAAAGCCATCTTAAATGCCCGACATGCAGCATTCCTACAGTTGGACTCGAGTATGGACACACTGGGATCAATATAGATTATTGTAAAAACTGCCACGGGGTATGGCTTGATAAAGACGAGCTGCCAAACATTATCGAAGCGCTTGAGCATGAGATATATGAAAAGAGTTTCTCAGAATATGTGCACGAGAGCATTGAGGAGGCAAAAGAGCTTGTAACAGGACCAGAATCCTTTATGTCCGAGTGGAAAGACCTTTCCTCTATTTTTAAATTATTGCAATACAGACTGTATGTGGAAAAACCCAAATTGGTCGAAACACTTGTAGATATCAACACGCTGAATCCGTTTAAATAGCGGAAGATGCGGGGCGCGGGGCGCATAACCCTATTGTGGTTCTCGAACAACTAGAACATACCAAATTGTTATCAGCAGAAATTAAGCTGACACCCGCCCCTGTATTAACCCCCTTAAGAACAACTCCAACTTGATGTATAGTGTGTTTACATCAGATACATGGAGGCATATCATGAAAACCGATTTTTATACAAAAGTTATATTGACGCTCATAGCTATAGGGCTTTGGGGAATGCTTCTCAAACCTCTTTTTACTACTGAGACGGTTATAGCATCAAACGGCATAATGGATGTAAACATACGGAAAATAGCCGGGATGAGGCTGGATAACAGAACACTTAATATTAATATAAACAAGGTAGGCGGATACAACGTCAGGAGTTCGAGTCTACCGGTACAAAGTGGCAACTAGACTACGGCAGCTCTAGAATGCCGGATATGTGAGAGTTTCTTACCTCTCCGCTTTTATCGTAAACAACCCTCCCTTCCTTATTAAATATGGTTACGTGCGGAATATAGTTTTTATAGTGACTTTTTACCAAAGCGCTCTGCCCACTCGATCTTGGCGAGTCCAGATCAATAACTATAAAATCAACCTTTCCATTGTATTTCTCATACAATTCAACCGTTCTTCTGGCCTGGCGTTTAGAGTTATAACACTCCCTGTGGTAGAAAATGACGTACGCGGGCTTGCCTTTGTTAATAGTGCCGTCAGACATATTCTTTCCGGTAATCAGTGGCCCGTCGTTAGAATCACTAGAGTAGTTTAAGCCGGGGTTTAATTTCAGGTCTGTGGCCGCAAATACCCCGGTGCCAAAAGCGAAAATTGCAAGAATGATTAAAACCGGTGCGAAAACTGCCCGATAAAAGTTGATTTTCACTTTGCTCTCCCCGTTTAATACCGCGCATTCATGAATAATATACGTGAACTAATATACTACGGTTTCATATTAATATGAACCTGTATATAATTCATGTCTGAATATTTGCAACTACCTGATACGAGGATTGTAACACAAATGGCTGGCTCAAAAGTACGAATAGCATCCAATATAAAAAATGAGGAGCTGATTAACATCAGACGACAGGAGCTTGTTAATGCTGCTGTGAAGTTGTTTGTAAAAAAAGGGTTCCATAAAACCACAGTTCGCGAGATTGCCAAAGAATTCGGCATGAGCATGGGCGCTCTTTACGATTACATCAGGACCAAAGAGGATATATTATTTTTGGTTTGCGATCATATATTTAAAAGCGTCAGCGATAAACTGCAAGCATCTATGGAGGCGGAAAAAGACCCCAAACAAAAACTTAAGAACGCCATACGTGATTATTTTATAATAATCGACAATATTCAGGACTACACACTTCTTTTGTATCAGGAAACAAAATCGCTTAATAGAAAGGATAGAAACTATGTGCTTTCCGCGGAAATGGAACTAACCAAGATTTTTGAAAATATCCTTGCAGAGGGCATTAAGAAAAAGATTTTTAAAATAGATGGGCGCACTGCGAAAATTGTAGCTAACAACATTATGGTACAAGGACAGATGTGGTCTTTCAGACGATGGGTTGCACAAAAGAACTTCTCGCTAACAAACTACACAAAGATTCAGACTGATTTGATAATAAACGCTATTTCATAAGCATCTTGACTTGCATTTCCATATTTTATATAATATAAAAACGAGCAAGCGCTCGGTCGGACACGCTAAGCTCAGGAGGAATCAATATGTCGATTATTAGCCTTTCAGAAGAACAGGGGATGGTCCAGAATACTGCAAGGGAGTTTACTAATAACGAGATTAAACCCGTTGCCTCAATTAATGACAGGGAGCATCTCTTTCCTAAAGATGTAATAAAGAAGCTGGGAGAGCTTGGATTTATGGGCATGAATGTCCCTGAGCAATACGGAGGAAGCGGGCTGGACTACTTTTCCTATATTTTAGCGCTTGAAGAAATATGCAAGGGCTGCGCTTCGACCGGAGCCATAATGTCCGTTAATAACTCTTTAGTATGCTCTCCTATTAAAACATTCGGAACTGAAAATCAGAAAAAGGGTTTTCTATCAGATCTTGCAGTGGGGAAAAAACTCGGCTGTTTTATGCTGAGCGAGCCGGAAGCGGGATCCGACGCGGCATCCATGAAAACTACAGCAGTCTTAAATGGTGATCATTACATACTTAACGGAGCAAAATCCTGGATTACCAACGGTGCAGAGGCGGATATTGCGGTAGTTTTTGCCACAACCGATAAGACGCTAAAACATAAGGGAGTCTCCACCTTTATAGTCGATATGGAAACACCCGGGGTAACAATTGGCAAGCTGGAAGAGAAACTTGGGATAAGGGCTACGAGCACTGCCCAGATATTTTTTGAGGATTGCAAAGTTCCCGTAAACAACTTACTCGGCAAAGAGGGCGAGGGTTTTAAAATTGCACTACACACCTTAGACGGCGGCAGAATAGGGATAGCCGCACAAGCAGTGGGAATAGCACAGGCAGCGCTTGAGGACTCTGTGAGATACGCAAATGAGCGAAAAGCATTCGGTAAATCAATATCGGATTTTCAGGGTCTTCAATTTATGATTGCCGACATGGCAACCAGAATAGAAGCCTCGAGGCTTCTTGTTTGGCAAGCTGCGGTTATGAAAGATAGGGGTATAAAATATGGGAAACAATCCGCAATGGCTAAACTCTTTGCCGCGGAAACCGCAATGTGGGTAACCACAAAAGCCATTCAAATCCACGGTGGGTATGGTTATACAACAGATTATCCGGTTGAAAGATATTTCAGAGACGCGAAAATAACGGAAATCTACGAGGGGACGTCAGAGATTCAAAGAATTGTCATTGCACGAGAAACGCTTAAAGAGATACAATAAAAAAGAAGCCCTTCAAGAGAACTTAAAGGGCTTCTTTCCTTAAAGAAGGAGGGTATAGGATGTCGGGTCTTTATTAAATCTTCTTTCTGCTTATTATGATACAAATTTATACGAAAAGGATTCACAACTTTTGTCTGCAATCCGACGATAATTTGAATTACAAATTGTAGAAATGCTAAACTCAATCCCTTTGCTGGAATAGAATTATGTGCTAGACATTAAATTCTCTTAATTATCTATCCCCCATTTTTCTTGCCAATTAACTCCATATAAACTATCCTGATCTGAAAATCTTTAAGGAAAAGATAATGCCCACACTAATAGAAAAACCGACTATTATCGAAGCTGCGGGTAATAAACCTAAAAAAATCGAGGAATTTGCCGGCAGAGTTAACTCAGGCCACACTAAAGTAAGCATCGCCCGTATGACTTCTTCTGAGGGCTGGCTGGAGCCAGGACAACACCCCGAATTCGAAGAGATTACACTGGTCCTGGAAGGAACGCTTGTTGTTGAATATGAAGGCGGAACATTGGAAGTAAATTCGGGCCAGGCAATTGTTACATACCCTGGAGAATGGGTCAGATACAGCACTCCCAAGGATGGAGGAGCAAAGTACATAGCTGTATGCTTACCTGCCTTTTCACCCGACACGGTTAACCGCGACTAAGAGTAATAAGGAGCTATTGATGACAAAACGCTGTGATTGGTGCGGGACAGAGCCTATTTACGTCGATTACCATGATAAAGATTGGGGAGTTCCGGTTCACGATGACCGCCTGCATTTTGAGATGATTATACTAGATGGTGCCCAGGCAGGACTGAGCTGGATTACAATTCTTAAAAGACGGGAATCCTACCGCGAGGCATTCGACAATTTCGATGTACTCAAGGTTTCCCGATACAGCGAGAAAAAAATTGAAAAATTACTAACCAATCCCGGCATCATCAGAAACCGCTTAAAGGTAAATTCGGCTGTACAAAACGCCAGATCCTTTTTAAAAATCCAAAAGGAATTTGGTTCTTTTGACGAATATATATGGCAGTTTGTCAATCATAGAACTATACAGAACAAATGGAAAAAGATGAGTGATCTGCCTGCCAAAACAGCTGAGTCCGATGCTATGAGCAAGGATCTTAAAAAAAGAGGGTTCAGCTTTGCGGGCTCAACAATCTGCTACGCCTACATGCAGGCAGCAGGACTGGTAAATGACCACATTTTAGACTGTTTTAGATATAAGGAAGTGAAGAAAACCCCTGGCTTAGGTAAATAACAAAAATGGTCAGGTTTTTCCCCGGGATTTTTTGGCTTTTGTGATATACGGCTCTTTGCCCCTCTTTTTTCCTTTGAAGTAAGAAAGCAATATTTCCGCATCATGAAAAGGCAGTGTAACAAACGAAAATTTTTCCAGAATTTGTACGTCCCTTATTTTTTTACTTTTAATACCGCACTTATTCTGGATGAAGTGTATAAGTTTTTGAGATGTCAGCCCATCTATCTTCCCCTGAGCTACAAATAACCTTGTCTTACCTTTTGTATCTACAAGAGCGTTTCCAATTTCGGTGTAACTTTTCTCATCGAGCTCATCCTGAAATGAAAACTCTAGCAATGCCGCTAATACTTCTTCTGCTTCATTTGTCTCAAGCAGCTCCCGTGACATTTCTACATATTCATCTCCCGGGACCTCTTTTACGATACCCTCCAGAATATTCTTTATCTTGAGCTTTTTAGTCCTAATCACATCTTGAACATCGGGAAGCTTGGCTTTACGAATATCTGTTTTTGTCTCTCTGCTTATATATTTAAGTTTCCTATATTCCTCAGAAGTAATAAAAGTTATAGCATTTCCCTCTTTCCCCGCTCTTCCCGTACGCCCTATCCTGTGTACGTATGATTCAGCATCTTGCGGAAGGGCAAAATTAATAACATGCGTAAGGTCCTGAACATCTATACCTCTTGCTGCCACATCCGTTGCCACAAGTATATTGATCAAACGCTTTTTAAACTTATTTAGTATCTTCTCTCTCTGGGGCTGAGAGATATCCCCATGTAGAGCGTCCGCATCGTATCCGCGTTCTATTAAGTGATTGGCTATCGTATCAACATCCTTCTTTGTCCTGCAAAAAACAAGCCCGAAAAATTCCTCTTCAATATCAATAATTCTGCAGAGCGCCTCAAACTTATCTGAGGCAGGAACCTCAAAATAAATCTGATCTGTCTGGGTTACTGTAAGCTTATCTTTTGTAACCCTAAATTCATCAAACTCCCTCATATGCTCCCTGGCAATCTGCATAATCTCTTTTGGCATTGTTGCGGAGAAGAGCATCGTCCTTTTATCTGTAGGGGTATGGCTCATTATCTTTTTAACATCTTCGAGAAAACCCATGTTGAGCATCTCATCAGCCTCATCTAAAACAAGATGAGATATCTCTCCCAGCTTCAAAGTTCCGCGACTAATATGGTCGAGTACTCTCCCAGGGGTGCCAATTACTATATCTATACCCTTTTTTAGTAGTCTCAGCTGAAGAGTAATAGACTGACCCCCGTATATGGGAATTATAGTTAATTTTTTCTTTCCCTTTAGTGAATGGATTTCCTCAGCTACCTGTATAGCCAGCTCTCTGGTAGGTGTTAGCACCAGGGCTTGCACGGCGTGAGCGTTTTCATCTAAAAGTTCAACAAAAGGAAGTCCGAAAGCAGCTGTTTTACCAGTGCCGGTTTGAGCCTGAGCTACTATATCTTTATTCCCATTTAGTATTGCGGGAATTGTGACTTCCTGAACAGGGGAGGGAACTTCAAAACCCTTTTTTTCAAGGACTTTTAGCGTCCCTGCGGATAAACCTAATTCTTCAAAAGATAGCATGTATTATATTACTCCCACCATACACCGCCTTATGGGGTATATGATTCAATTAGAAATTTCAATTTACCGGAATTGTCATTAGTTATTTGTAAAGTTTTCTCAGGCAACGTCAGTAAGTTGTTTAGTTTAGGAAACGCATTCCTCGTTAACGATCTATCTGTAAACAGGCTGCATTTAATTTACTTCGGATATAGATACAGCTGATTTACTGATTACAATACTATACCAGATATAGAAATAAGCAATAATATACTAACAACATGCTGAGATTAAGAACACAAATGAAATATTTGACAGAAATTACTCTGCAATATACAATTGAGAAACTTTCTCAATTAGGGCAGCGCACCTATTAGAAGAATAAAGGTGATAAGCAAATTGTTTTCAATCAGCAACTATGATGAAATAAGAGAGTTTTTCCATGAAAAGGGACTTAAATACACTCCCCAGCGCCAGGCTGTATTAAAGGTTCTCCAGGAGAGTAAAAGCTATCTATCCATCAACAGAATTCATAGGAATGTAAAAGAGCTTTTACCGGGAACAGGGCTTGCAACGGTTTACAGATCGCTTGAAACACTCGTTGAACTTAACTTGGTGGTCAAAGTACATCTGGAAGACGGCTGCCATAGCTATGCAACCGCGCCTGAGGGACATCGCCACCCGATAGTCTGCACGGACTGCAGTAGAGTTATCCAATATACGGAATGCCCGATGGAAGATCTATCTAAAAAACTTTCTAAAGACACAGGAATATTAATTCAGAATCATTTTCTTCAGTTATTCGGAAAATGCAAGCAATGTCAGTCATGAACAAAAGAGGGGTGCTATAAAGATATGTCTCACTTACACATACCGGACGGGGTGCTCCCGGGCTGGATAATTTTGGCCGGTTGGATATTTACGGCTTTAATCCTCGCATTTTCACTATATAGAGTTAGAAGCGCCGAACTCAAGCGGAAAATCCCCTTGATCGGCATCATTTCAGCGCTCATGATCGTGTGTATGACAATACCGATCATACCACCGGTCTACCATATAAACCTTAGCGTTATCGCTGGAATAATTCTGGGACCCGCTCTGGCATTTATTTCAATATTCATAGTCGATCTGATTATCGCAATGTTCGGCCACGGAGGTATTACAGTAGTAGGTCTAAATACAGTAGTCGTGGGAGCTGAAGCATTTATAGGGTTTTATTTGTTTCAACTTTTTATGGCCCTAATGGGAAGAGACTCGATCATGTGGTCATCGGGTTTAGCCGCCGTTATTAGTTTAATACTTAGCACCTCTCTCTTGATAGGTATCGTTTATCTATCTCAAATTAACCCTGAATTAGTTATAGGAGTTGAAGAAGACCATTCGACGGAAGATACTCAAGAACACAATATACAGGAAATTCCCAAAGAGCTTGTAAAAGGAATAAATATAAAGAGCTTCGCAAAAACGATATTAATTCTCTTGGGAGTCGGATGGATAATTGAGGGCATAATTACGGCATTTGTGATTAAATACGTATCACGTGTGCGCCCGGATTTGATTTTATCCGAGGAGACTTAGGAGCAGATTTATGGATGTTGCAATAATCGACTATTACGCAAACCACGGAAAGAGCTTCCTGCATAAAGCAAAAGCCTTCTGGAAAATAATTTTCGCAGCGCTTAT
>JAJCZT010000044.1 GCA_029262255.1 Deltaproteobacteria bacterium | reverse complement strand
TCGGATCTCTTTTTTCTTTCTTATTTGCTGACCATAGAAGTTTATAAAGTTCTGCATGAAAAGGTTCGGTCTAATCAGCGTGTATCTGAGTCCGGAGTCTTTTAAATATTTCTCGCTCTGCCCATGGTATTTGAGGATGGTAGAGGGGGAGTTGGGGTCGGCTCCGATTGCGGAGTATTTGACCAGGTGTTTTACTCCAGCTTCTTTTGCGGCATCTATGAAATTCTTCTCAAGTTTAAACTGGTTTTCAGTGTTTGGAGGGAGTAAAAATGCATTTTCTATTCCTTCCATGGCTTTCCTTATACTGTCGGGTTTGCTTAAGTCGCCTTTTACAATTGTTACTTTCTTTGATTTTAAATCTGAGGCTTTATCAACATCTCTGAGTAGTGCGGTAAAACTATGTCCGGACTTTAGCAAACGCTTGGCTACCCTGTATCCCGTAGTGCCGGTTAATCCTGTCAATAAGATCATTAATGCTCCTTGGTTTGGAGGGTGAAACTCATTGGAAGTCTAGCAGGAATTTTGAGATTGTGAAGCGCAGGTATGAGCTGGGCACTCTTGCGCAGAGGGCACTCTTACGCAGAGGGCGGACAACTGCTATAGATGTTGGGAAGCAAAAGATTAATATTAGTTCTTTTGAGTGACCAAAAGAACCAAAAGTCACCGACTGCACAGAATTAGCTAAAAATTGATCATTCTGGCTAAATCTTATAATTCGACCCACACCCCGCATAAGATTCTTAACGCTATCATCATCAATTTTCTTAACACGAATTCTGTAATGTCGGGAATATTAAGGCAAAAGAAAAAAGCAAAAGATAGATTTTGAAATGAGTTCAAGATACCCCCACACCTTAATCCTCCCCCGCGTAGGGGGGAGGAGATAAAAAGGGTAGTAATTGGTTTTTTGCGGCCGATATCAAGTTTTATCTTCAGAATTGCAAATTCCACGGTATATTATTGGTAACAGATTGTGGGGTTGGTCTATATAGAGAGGCAAAATTAAATAGAATGAATATACGAGTTCTAAAGAAATTTATTCCTGGAATTGCTGTGTTCCTTATTCTTCTTTTGCTTTCCGGATGCGACTGGATGGAGAGCTCCAAAAAGAGCTATGAATCCATTGCGGTTGAGGATGTGATAGCGAAGGCTCATCTGAGTGAGGCGGTTGAATACAGCTATGTAAAAGACGGGCACCAGAGGCAGAAGCTCGATTTTTACCGTTACGAAGGAGAGGAGGAATCCAAGAGGCCGGTTGTGGTTTGGATTCATGGGGGAGCCTGGATCAAGGGGAATAAAGGGAGCATTGACCCGATAGCGTTTGAAGTGGCGGGGCTTGGGAAATATAATCTTATATCCATCAATTACAGACTTGCGGATGATGAGTCGGCGCCCTGGCCTGAGATAGTCTATGACGTAAAGGCAGCGCTTAGATGGATAAAACTCAATTCAAAAAAACTAGGGATTGACCCGGATAAGATAATCCTTATGGGAGAATCAGCAGGGGCGCATCTTGCCGCGCTGGCTGCTCTTTCAAGCGGTGTAGAGGAGCTTGATGGGGATAAGAACCCCGGAGCCTCAACTGACGTAAAGGCGGCTGTGTTATTTTATGGCCCTTATAATATGAGCAGTCTCGCCGTGCAGAAAAATAGCGCCATAAAATCCGGCATGTGTGAGGAGCCTCAGTACTCAAGTCCGATTTTAGAACTCCTGGACTGTCCCAAGACAGACGAGGGCAGATATAACATTGATACCTGCGATCTCAGGGATGTGAGAGCGGCCGATCCCGCTACTTATCTCGATAAGTCTGATCCGCCTGTATATCTGGTTCACGGAGAGAAAGACTGTATCGTGCCGCGGGGACAGAGTAAGGCGCTTCACGATGAGCTTGACGATGTAGGGGTGAGAAATGAGCTTATATCGGTCGAGGGCGGGGAACACGAGGTTAGCTCGCTTGGTCTTGAGGTTCAGGATATTGTGGAGTTTATTAACGAGAGTTTTGTAGACGAGAAAGAAAGCGTTTCAGACGCTGAGTAACCTATCCGTTTCAATTAGCTAACAACAAAAACGAGTTTTGCGCAGGGTTTAGAATTGCAAAGGATAAATCCCCTTTGGAAAAGGGGGAAGAGAAAAGGCAAAGGCAAAGACGAGATAATGATACGGTCTATTTAAATTTGCTGGATTTTATAATGCAAAATCCTGTAAACTAAAGATGTAGGTAAGGTGGATTGCAAAATTAATATAAAGGAATTTACGTCATGGAATTGAGAGTAAAACATTTGTCGGGACTAGGGTTTACGCCGGGCAGCTATGTGACAATAAAGAGGAGCGGAGAACTCCTTGTATTTCTCGGAGTGGAAGAGAAGGAATCGGTCGCCGGTTTTAAAGGTGTAAATGAGGGAAAGAAAGAACGCGTTGAAATTGACAAGAGAATTCACATAGCCGATGTAATGAGTGTGAGAATAAATCCCTCAGTCGAGCAGTCGAGCGATTACGGCACGGTGGTTAAAACCTTTATCGTCTTAACGATTCGAGACGACGCAGGGTTTACATATGAAGTGCTTTTGGGCGGGGATGAAATCAAGCGAATCACTCCGGTGTATAACGATTTTATAAAAATGCTTACAGAAGGATAGCAACTTTAGGTGTATGAAAGACAGATTCTGAATAGATCCTGAAACAGGTTCAGGACACGGTTCAGAATGACGAAAAGCAACTCCCCCTCTAATTTGAACTTAGAAACGTTTCGTGCTTATCTACATGGCATGCACATTTAACATTGCGACAACCGATTGTGCGCTTGCTTGCAACCGTTCCCCTTTGGGAAAGGAAAGGCAGGTAAGGGAGGGAAGGTTTGGCAAAGAATGTTCTAGCTTTATGTTATGTGGCGCTGGCGTGGGGATCGGCATTTGTGCTGATTAAGTTCAATGAAGAGACCATGGGCCCACTTGTTATACAGGCGGGGCGCTGCACCATAGGCTTTCTGGCTCTCTTAATAATTTCGATTGTTATGAAGCGGGACTTAAGGGGGCACGCGAAGCACTGGTTCGCCTTTCTCGTATTCGCAATTCTGGGTATATCGTTTCTCTGGATCGTGACGGCGCTTGGAGAGGAGTACATCACAGCCGGGCTTGCCACAGTGATGGTTACGGTGTCGCCTCTCGTCACATTTATCATAACGGTATTTATCTTGCGGAGTGAAAAGTTCAGCGTACTCGGAGTAGCAGGTCTCATAGGCGGAGTTGTGGGACTCGTGCTCGTGGTTGGAATCCATAACATTCTGGGCGGGAGCTCCATATTGATCGGCGCACTTTTAATCGCCTCCGGTTTCAGCGTGTTCGCAATTAACGGAATAATAGCTCCAAAGCTTGCGAGCGGCACCGATCCTATTGTATCGAGCGCATATTACACCGGGTTTGCTACGGTCATTCTTTGGGTGATTGCGTTTGTGTTCAGCCATCCCTTAAGCACGAAATTAACGGACTTAAATGTCTCTATTGAGATAATAATGGGAGTGTTCAGCTTTGCGAGCGGGTTTGTGGTTTATTACTGGCTGCTTAATAGAGCCGGGGCGTTTTTCTCTTCTATGACATTTTATCTCATCCCGATCGTAGGCATAGTGGGCGGGTATATCGTGTTTAAGGAGAAGATTACTCTCACACAGGTAGTCGGTATCCTGATCGTCTTCGTCGGCGTTTATCTCATAAACAGGCAGAAGTTTAAGAAGGGGTGAGGGGGAATTACTTTAAGCCTTTCAAATCTAAACATAAAGATTTATAATTTTGATGATAATGAACAAGCCAATATTTAACAAACAACAAGAGATTCAAAATAAATTCCATAAGTTAT
>JAJCZT010000043.1 GCA_029262255.1 Deltaproteobacteria bacterium | reverse complement strand
CTCTATCATTACTGTATTAAATGTGCTAATTGTTTGACTATCTTTTCATTCCAAATATACTTGATAAGCCTAAAGTTAAATACTCTATCTGGAGGATTTCAAGAGCTTGGAAACGGTAGTGTTTTATGTATTTGCGGCGCTTGCTTTAGCCGGTGCGCTTCTGGTTATTTCTTTTAAAAATCCAGTATCAAGTGCGCTTTCATTAGTTCTTACACTATTTTCAACGGCCGTGCTTTTTGTCCTCCTTCTTGCCGATTTCGTCGCGGTTATTCAGATACTTGTATATGCAGGCGCTATTATGATTTTGTTCCTATTTACCGTAATGTTCTTAAATTTGAAACCTGAAGCTTTAAAGTTTGAATCCAAAAATTTGCCTTTTAAAGTGAGCGTACTACTGGCTGTTCTCTTATTTGTTGGATATTTTGCAAGCTTGGGCTTTAAAAAGGGGCTTTCATTCATCACTGTCAGTAGTTCTAATCTGGAGGGTTTTGGAACAGTAGAAGGTGTCGGGACCTCTCTTTTCACCGACTACTTGCTTCCGTTTGAGCTGACTTCGGTATTGATAATAGTTGCCATAATAGGTGTTGTAGCAATAGCAAAAAAGAGGGCGAACTGAGTTGAATGTATCTATTGAACATTATCTGATATTGAGCGCCATTCTCTTTGTAATCGGCGCGTATGGCATAATTGCCAGGAAAAATTTGATTATAGTCCTGATGTCACTTGAGCTAATGCTTAATTCAGCAAACCTGGCTTTTGTAGCTTTTTCCAGGGCTCTTGAGGATATGACAGGGCATGTATTTATGATCATGTCTATCACAGTAGCCGCCGCAGAGGTGGCCGTAGGATTAGCGCTGCTGGTATCTATATACTCACACAGAGAAACTCTTGATATTGATGTATTAAAGATTCTTAAAGGATAATTTGAAATGATAGTTTGGATAGTTCTATTTCCTCTAATCGGAGCCGTTATAAACGGTCTTTTGTTTGCCTCTGGCCTATGGAAAAAAGCCCTGGGCGGAGATGAACATACTGAAAACAGTATCACCAATATTATAGGTTGCGGTGCAGTATTAATCTCGGCAATAATTTCTACCTACTATTTCGTTCAGCTGTTATCCCTTGATCCTTCAGAAAGACAGATTATACAGGAGTTGTTCGTATGGATCCCTTCGGGTGAATTTACAGTTAGTTTCGAATTTTTATTCGACACCCTCTCATGCGTAATGGCCCTTATTATTACATGGATCGGTTTCCTGATACACATCTATTCAATAGGTTATATGCACCATGATAAAGCCTATGCGAAATACTTTACATATCTAAATATATTTGTTTTCTTTATGCTGATTCTGGTTCTGGGTAACAATTTCCCACTTATGTTTGTCGGATGGGAAGGGGTGGGCCTGGCCTCATTTCTATTGATAGGATTTTGGTACGAAGACACAGAAAAAGCGTATGCAGGAAGGAAAGCCTTTATCGTAAACAGGATAGGGGATTTTGGTTTTATTTTAGGCATCTTCCTAATATTTTTTATATTCGGCTCAGTCAATTATCAGGAAGTTTTCGGCATGGCTCTGGATGCTTCTTTTATGAGCGCCGTACCCGCTGCTGTTATTACGGCAATTGGGCTTTTGCTGTTTGTAGGAGCTGTTGGTAAATCGGCTCAGATACCGCTCTATGTTTGGCTCCCCGACGCGATGGCGGGTCCCACTCCTGTAAGCGCCCTTATACATGCCGCCACAATGGTCACGGCCGGGGCCTATATGATGGCCAGGTGTAATGTCTTTTATTCACAGTCCCCCACAGCCCAGATGGTTGTAGTGTCTATTGCGGCCTTTACTGCATTATTGGCTGCATCTATTGCCCTTACTCAAAACGATATAAAGAAGGTCCTCGCTTATTCCACCGTAAGCCAACTGGGTTATATGTTCATGGCAATCGGTGTAGGGGCCTATGCCGCCGGATTATTTCATCTTGTTACCCACGCTTTTTTTAAAGCTCTTTTATTTCTCGGATCGGGAAGCGTCATTCATGCCCTTTCAGGTGAGCAGGATATTAGAAAGATGGGGGGGCTCAGAAAACTTATACCGATTACCGCCATCACCTTTTTAGTAGGTACTCTGGCAATTGCGGGCGTGCCGTTTTTGTCCGGGTTTTTCAGTAAAGATGAAATTTTAGCTGCTCTATATGACAGGGGTTATACGGTTCACTGGATAATAGCGCTTATCACCGTTGTTCTTACAGCGCTTTATATGTTGAGGCTCTATCTGCTCACTTTCGAGGGGAAAACAAGAGTGTCGGATAGCATAAAGCGATATATTCATGAGTCGCCTTATACGATGACTATCCCGCTTATGGTCCTTGCTGCACTTTCCATACTAGGCGGATATATTGGCGTGCCCGACTTTATGGGTAAAGTGGTTGGGCTCCATGATACGAATTTATTTGAGCACTTTGTCTCAAGCTCTATTCTCATTGATAATGCCAAAGAAGTCGGCCATCATCTATTTGGTCACTGGGCCCTTGTAGGGTTTTCAATTGGCGGCGCGGCACTGGGTATCATTATTGCGTTTTATTTCTATTACATAAAACCTTCGGCTCCGGAAAAAGTAGCTAAGGATATTGAGCCCCTTTACGAGGCTTCCTTAAATAAATGGTATGTTGATGAGCTATACGATTATATTTTTGTACAGCCCTTTTCTTATATATCGAGAAAGGCTTCTGATTTCGACATTCATTATATTGACGGGTCGGTAAATGGTATTGCGAATATTGTAAAAGAGATGGCGCTAACATTACAGACTGCCCAGACAGGTGTCATACGAAGCTACGCAACACTCATGGCTATCGGTGCCGCTGTGATCTTAATCCTGATCGTTTTATTATAGAGTTTCTAGATAGTCCCCTAAAGTGTTATCTTTTTTTATGCTCCCCCCCTTAATCACCTTGAAGAAATACTTTTTTCAAATGCTAGAATTTTTTAGCGAAGTACGCAAATGGTGGGATAATAAGCCCGAGAGTTTTATTGTCCTCAGTAGAGATGCTGGGTATTGAGCGGAGAATATCCCCTGCTTCTATAGATTCTGTTTCATATTCGGAAACAGCCGCTTTTGTGTAGACGAATTCCGTTTCATCGACTCCGGTGTTATCTCCTTCGTTTCTGGCCAGTTTAATTCCGTCTGCATAATATCCGTCATTTAAGTCGGCAAGTAACTTAATTTCTTTTTTCAGTGCAGTATCATTTGTATCTATCGCTTGGTGGATTGTCGCATCATCGGATTTATCCGGCTTTGTAATCGAAATTCCATTGTTCGTACATCCTTCATTGGCAAAAGTTGAGGGTATAAATAAAACAGAAAATACCAGAATAAGTAACGTTGCCATAATAGGCGTTTTTATATCTAAATTGTTTACATAAATCATAGTTCAAACCTTCCATATGCTTTTTTCACAAGTTATAGATGTACTTTCATGCAAATAGGATTCAGATCTTTGTTCTATCGTTTTGGGCAGCTCTGATTTGCGCCTTAAGGATTGTGAGAGTTTCAGAATTGTATAGCCGGAGCTTATAGTTGCGGATAGGCTGATTTGAAAATAAAAAAGGCGACAGGTCGTAACAACCTGCCGCCTTTTATTACTTTTGTTTATCTTAAGAGCTACTTTCTACTTTTTATACATCGTAGTAGAGCATGAACTCATAAGGTACCGGTCTTAACTTCATTGGGTTAACTTCGTTCTCCATTTTATACTCAATCCAGGTTTCAATTACGTCCTCTGTAAAGACATCGCCTTTTAGGAGAAATTCGTGGTCATCTTGAAGTGCTTTAAGTGCATCTTCCAGTGAACCTGGAACTGAAGGGATACCAGCAAGCTCCTCTGGTCCCAAGGAGTAAATATCCTTATCTAGCGGATCTCCCGGGTTTATTTTTTTCTCAATCCCGTCGAGTCCTGCCATAAGTAATGCAGAAAAAGCGAGATATCCGTTACATGACGGATCCGGGAATCTGGCCTCCATCCTTTTTGCTTTCGGGCTTGGTGAGTACATTGGAATTCTGACTGCCGCACTTCTATTTCTTGCTGAATATGCCAGGTTAACAGGAGCTTCAAATCCCGGAACAAGTCTTCTATAGGAATTAGTCGTTGGATTGGTGAATGCGCAAAGTGCCCCGGCGTGCTTTAATATCCCGCCGATATAATGCATTGCCATATCGCTCATTCCCGCATAACCGTTTCCAGCAAATAGTGGTTTGTTCTTTTTCCAAATTGATTGATGTACGTGCATTCCTGAGCCGTTATCCTCAAAAATCGGCTTAGGCATAAATGTTACAGTTTGCCCGTATTTTTTGGCTACATTTCTTATCACATATTTATACCACATCATCTGATCGCCCATCTCAACCAATGGGGCGAATCTCATGTCAATTTCTGCCTGTCCTGCAGTTGCAACCTCGTGGTGTTGAGCTTCAACTGAGATGCCAAGGTTTTCTAACTCTATAACCATCTCTGAGCGAAGGTCTTGAAATGAGTCGGTAGGCGGAGTCGGGAAATATCCTTCCTTGTGACGCGGTTTATACCCTAAGTTGGGTCCCTCATCTGCACCAGAATTCCATATTCCCTCAACCGAATCTACGAAATAGTAGCCTGTATTTGAAGTTTGGTCGTACCTTACGTCGTCAAAAATAAAGAATTCAAGCTCAGGACCGATGTAAGCCGTATCTCCAGTTCCTGTGCTTTTCAAATAAGATACGGCTTTCTTTGCGATATTACGAGGGTCACGCGAGTAAGGCTCGCGTGTAATCGGATCAACAATATCACATAATAATACTACCGTTGGGTGTTTAAAAAATGGGTCAATCCTGGCTGTCGCTGGATCGGGAATAACAAGCATATCGCTTGCGTTAATCGATTGCCACCCTCTTATACTTGACCCGTCAAAACCCAAACCTTCTTCAAACATAGATGCGCTAAATTCGTTAACTGAGATACTAAAGTGCTGCCACATACCTATGAAGTCCAGAAATCTGAAATCCACGATGAGCACACCATTATCTTTAATCATTTTTACTACATCTGCGGGCTTTTTTGGAAACATACTAGCTGTTCCTCCTTTGCTGTTTGTCTTTTTTGCTGTGGGCATTATTACCAATATCCTCCTTTAGTAGTCAAGTTCGTGTCTTACAGAGCATCATCGCCCCTTTCGCCTGTCCTTATCCTGATTACCTCTTCCAGAGGTAAGACGAATATCTTCCCGTCTCCTATTTTCCCGGTTTTGGCGCTATCTATTATAGCATCAATGACCTTACTTACCATGTCGTCAGATACAACAATCTCAAGCTTTATCTTAGGTAAGAAATCTATTACATACTCTGCTCCTCTATAAAGCTCAGTATGTCCCTTCTGTCTTCCAAAACCTTTAACTTCCGTAACAGTAAGACCCTGAATCCCGATTTCTTTTAGGGATTCTTTCACATCGTCTAGTTTAAACGGTTTAACAATAGCTTCTACTTTTTTCATGGGATTTTCCTCCTTACTATTAATAGTTGCAAAGAACATACCACTTTACGGATATCATTTCAATCAACAATAATAGGGCTTTACAGTAATAGGGCTGGAAATAAGTGCCTAAATCTTAAGCACATGATGCCAAAATTTGAACATTTTTCTATAGTATCTGACGTTTATGGTTTAGAGCTTGTTTAAAATTCATATTATTATAGAAAAAAGAGAATTTTAATGATGCTCGGTGGAATCTTAAATTAATTCTATCTTGGAAACGATCCAATGTGCGCATCTATGATATATTAATGTACATCTAATTACCAAGTCAGCAGTTAGTGGAGAGATTATTATGCCGGTTAATAAAAATGTATTTGGTCAGGAATTAGGAATTTGCTGTACATCCCCTATGACAGGGTTCTACCGTGACGGCTGTTGCCGTACAGGTCCCGATGATGTGGGTTTGCACGTTGTATGCGTGGAGGTGAGTGAGGAATTCTTAGAATTTTCAAAAGATAAGGGTAATGATCTTTCAACTCCGAACCCTGATTTTGAATTCCCCGGCTTAAAACCTGGTGACAGATGGTGTCTGTGCGCGCTTAGGTGGAAAGAGGCAATGGAACATGATAAGGCTCCCCATGTAATTCTAACCTCAACTCACGAGTCGGCTTTAGAGGTTATTTCACTTGAGGACTTAAAAAAATACGCTATAGACCTTGCCTGATATGAGGGAAAATCATGAGTCAAGATTCAAACTGGGAAATGGGCGATAGAGTAGATGAAGTTTTCAAAGACATTGTCATTCCTGTATTTGAGGGCTTAATTAATGATTACGATCAAGTGGACGGATACCAAGTCAAGATTGTTTCAGACGGCCCGCTCATAATGGGCATAGAAAATTACTCTTCTATAATGGTTAAACACCCCGGCGGAATGGAAATGATAATTTGCGTGTATTGGGTTAAAAATAGCGAGAGGCTCATAGCAGAGAATATTCTACTGATAACGCATAATAAAAGTTTCGACATTTTCACGGTTACAAAGGAAGAACTTGCCTCCCAGGTTAAGTTCTTAAGCGGACTCAAAGTTTGAGTTGTACTTTTGCGCTAACTGTCTTATATGCTAAGAAATTAGTAAGACCCTTAAGTCCATAACATTTGTATTAGTCGGACCTGTAATTAAAAGATCGCCAAGAGGCTTAAAAAAGTTGTAGGAGTTATTATCACTCAAGTGTTCATAAGCTTTTAAACCTAATTTGTTCGCTCTCCCAATTGTTGTTCCATCAGCAATAGCCCCGGCAGCATCCGTAGGTCCATCATTTCCGTCAGTACCCCCGCTAAGCACTACAACATTGTCTAGTCCATCGATATCCAATGCGGCGGCCAATACGAATTCCTGGTTCCTTCCCCCGTGCCCTTTGCCTTCTATCGTCACCGTAGTCTCTCCGCCAGAGATAATACACGCGGGCTTGTTGAGCGGATTACCGGATGATCTGATTTCTTTAGCTATTGCCGTGTGTACCTTGGCGACCTCCTCAGTTTCACCGTGTATGAATGTTGAAAGTATGAGAGTGTTATAACCTAACTCCCGTGCTTTCTCTTTTGCTGCCGAGACAGCGAGTATATTACTTCCCACAACCGCATTTTGGGTGCGCTTAAATATTGGGCTCTGGGCCTTTGGGGTATCTTCGATCTCACCTCTACACCCCATTTCTATGTAGTCAATAACTCTTCGAGGAACCCTTTCCTCCATTTTGTATTTTTCGATGATATTTCTGCAGTCATGAAATGTGTGAGTATCCGGGACAGTTGGCCCTGAGGCAATTACGTCTAGATCGTCACCTATTACGTCTGATAAAATAAGTGAAATTAAGGTGGAGGGATATACAAGTTCTGCTAATCTGCCGCCTTTGACTGATGAGATTTGTTTGCGAATTGAGTTTATCTCATGAATAGTAGCCCCGCATTCCAGAAGCGATTTTATAACGGCTTGTTTGTCTTCAAGCGTCAAATTTCCCGCAGGCGATAGCAGTAGTGCAGACCCGCCCCCTGATATTAAGCAGATAACAAGGTCGTTCTCCCCACTTCCTTTAAGAAGCTCTATAATCTCTTTGGTGCCTCTAAGCCCCGCTTCATCCGGAACAGGGTGAGCCGCTTCATTTGTTTTAATTATATTCAGAGGAACCGTGTGCCCATACTTAACATTCACTATGCCCCGAGTTAATCTGTTGCCGAGTATCTCTTCAATTGCCTTGGCCATTGAAGCCGCCGCCTTTCCCATCCCAATCACAAATATATTCTCGTAATTCCGCAAGTCGTATTTACTGTCCCCCAACTCAAGTATCTCGCCACTGCGTTTGAGGTGATTGTTTACTGCAATTACAGGGTCGACAGCTTTTAGCCCGGCCTCGAAAATAGCTCTTGCATCACTCTTTAGTTTGTCCAACGTCATAGACTCAAATTATAACGATAGCAGCAAGATGTAACAAGAATTGAATTATAAATTCATAGTTCAGGTAAAAAACTGTATGTGATTATTTGAAATTACAGGTGGATTTCAATGATTCTTGTATCAACGAATGTACTGAATTCAAGCAAATAAACCATCCCGGCTCTTGTTAAATAACAGAACTAATCATTACACCTTTAGAACTATTACAATTTACAAATAGAACTACAACAATTTACAAACCACTTTCCATATCTTCTATCTCTTTGTTCAGGAAATAAGATAATAGCGTTCTGATAACAACGATACCGCCTAGAAAAATAAGTTCTTGTGTTGTTTGATTTAAGACGGTTTTTATAATATCGGCGACAATCATGATTTCTAAACCAAGTAAGAGGTATGTCCCCAAATAACATCTTATAGACCTTATATCAGTGCTGCTAAGCGTTTTATTTTTTATTCTCATCGCAGCATAGTCGAACATTGCTTTTATAAAGCCCCATAAAATAAACAATATTGCTATTAGGTCTATGATATCCGTTATTGGGGTGAAGATGGATCTGATCAATTCTTCAAGATGAAACATTTTAGTCTCCTAGAATCCTATCTTATTTTTTCTGAATTTTATTATGCGCTTTTCATAAGTTGATTAAATGTGTTTTTAAGATGACCTGTGAGAGTTTCAACCGGGTTATCGGTGGTAATAAGATCTTTGTATTTCAGTACCACTCCTTGCCATCCTTCAGAATTCCAATGAGCATCATTAGCTAACTTGATTCCGGATATATCCTCAATCTCAGGGTACGCAGTTATATAAAAATAAGGCTCTTCTATAGTTTCATCGCCTGTTAAATACCCAAAGCTAATCTGTTCGATTCTTTTGTTTTCAGGCCCCGGATACCATGTAAACGCAATATCCATATGATGGGGCCAGAGCTGAACAGGGCTGGTTTCTTGTGTCAGGGTTCCCTTAAACTTCTTGAAAATCATATCAACTGCAGAGTAGGATCTGAAAATATCGCTAGCTATATCCGCTTGATATTCGAGTTCGGAATCATCTTGAAACTTTTCCAGATCAATATCGGGGTTAATATTCATGTTTTCTAATGCAGATAATAGCTCGCTCGAAAATGCCGAAATAGATTGACCTTTTAAGGGGATGCCTCTAACGTTTCCAGCACTTGAAGATATATTGGCCGAGTGAGATATCAGATTAAGTAATATCTCAAAAGTATTTCCATCCTCATTAGGTATCGGTGTTGTTCTAAAACCTTGTGGACTTGCAAGAAGACTAATGTGCCAGTAATCCTTTTGCTCAGGCGTCATTTTCGCCCTGATTGCTCCTATAAATCTTGCATAGGAATGGATTGCATCACTTGTATTAAGAATCCGCTCGTAATCCAGTATGGGGAATTTAAATGTATCAGCCATTTAATCAGTCTCCTGACTCTCTTTATAATACAAAATCAAAGAAATATCAAAACATTTCCTAATTTGTCATGGATTTCCGAAATCTTGGTATTAGATGGTTTTCTTTTATAAAAGTTGCATTGAAGATATGGATTTGGTACAAAGGAGGATCGTTTCTTTATTAAAATCAATCACGGGGAAAATAATCTAGTTAGATGCATTTACTATCTCTAAGATTTCAGCGAGTAAGGATTCTCTGTTGTCCAGGTTCATTTTAAATAATTCCACATCTTCTCTTTCTTTTATTTTCCCTTTAATTCCGCCGTCTGTGTGAGAGATTGTTGCTATGACTTTATTGTCTGAGTCCATTATCTCCCATATCATTTTTACAAATTTGCTGGATAAGCATTCCATCTTTCCAATCTCGTCGATAACTATCGGGCTGCCTTGATTATTTTGAAAATCTATTGAGTCAAGAAATTCGTCAAACGTCTTTATATCGACTCCGTATTTGCCAACCCGGAATGTGCTTTCGATCAATACATGGGCAAATATGGATCTATCTCCGTTAAGGCTTATTAGCTGGAACCCTTTTCTTTGACCCTCTAGTCTTATTTCTTCGGTGTAGAAACCGATTGGATGTCTATCCTGGATTTCTAGGCAAAGCTTTTTTATAAGGGTGGTTTTTCCTATACCGGGAAGGCCTGAAATCAGAATGTTTTTCTTTGCTGTCTCCATTTAACTCTTCCTTTGGAGGGTTAAATCTAGTTTCCGGATCGGTCTCTGGCGGTGTATGAGCCTCAGGGGAGCTATTAACCGGCTTGTGGTCGAGGAGTATTGAGAGTATTCAATCTTTTAATTTTTCTGTGAGTTCTCTTATTATTTTGACTACGCTGTCAATTTCTTCATTTGTGTTCTCTACTGAGAAGCTAAACCTGATACTGGAGTATGCTTGTTGTTCAGTGAGTCCCATTGAGCATAAGACATAAGAGGGCGCTGTCTCAAAATTAGTGCATGCGGAACTCTGAGAGCACCTTACCCCGTTTTGATCAAGCTCCTTTACTAATCTCCGTCCGTCAATACCGCCAAACATTATATTAGACGTATTACATATGCGGTTTTTAGTGTCTCCGTTTATTTTTGATCCGGGCACGAAGTCGAGTACCATTGCCTCAAATCTATCGCGCAAATCCTTCATTCTGGATATAAGCTCCGGTAAATTCTTTCGTCTAATCTCCGCTGCTTTTCCCAGACCTGCTATACCTGGGACATTTTCCGTTCCGGGTCGAAATCCATCTTCCTGAAATCCCCCGAACAACATAGGAGCGAGTAAAAATCGGTCCTTGCAGTATATGGCCCCAATGCCTTGAGGGGAGTGGAGTTTATGCCCTGTGAGTGAGAAAAAATCGATTGGTAATTCTTGTATATTCATTTCCATTTTACCCGCTGCCTGAGCCGCATCAGTATGGAAAGGTACACCCATCTCAGTACAAATTTCTCCTATTTCGGAAATAGGCTGTATAACTCCGGTTTCATTATTTACCCACTGTACGGAAACAAGAGAGGTGCTATCATTGATAGTCTTTCTTAATTCGTCTAAATCTATTAAGCCATCAGGGTTTACTTCCAGTTTGTTTACTAGCACCCCGTTTAATTTGAGGAAATTACACATTTTCCGTATCGAAGAGTGTTCAACTGTCGTAGTTATTATTTGGCATCCGTCTGTTTTATCTCTAGTGCGGGAGTAAAACACCATGTTGTTGGACTCTGTCCCTGATCCGGTGAAGGTTATCTTGGATGCATCCGACCCTATAAGTTCCGCAAGTTGTTCTCTGGCTTGGGCAACATGTCGGCGGGCGCGCTCTCCTGCGGAATGAGCACTCGAAGGATTGCCGAATTCGCTGCCCATTACCTTTAATACTTCTTCACGAACTTTGGGAAGCGGCCTCGTTGTGGCATTGTTATCAAAATATATTTCTTTATGTTTCATAAACAAACCCTAATAAAATTATTATACATTATTTCCAGAATTTATTGGTGTTAAGTTAGAGTTGGGGGCTTAGTCTCTGTAATATATATTTTAAAGCTGAGATGCAAATTATTTAATTAGCCGTCTCCGATTCATATTCCTCAGGGGTCATAATAGTTATACATGGCCTGTTGTCTTCTTCGTCAAGAGGACCTAAGTGAGACATAAGCTGAACATCCTCTTCTTTTCCATCTTTTTTAAGAGCTACCGGAAAATAAATCAAATTAGACCTGTTTGTCTGACGGTGGACCCTCATGAAATATAAGAACTTATTGATGACGTTGGTGGCTCTGGTTTTCTCATCTTCCCCTTCTTCCATGCTCTTTTGATCGGGTGTAATCCAATTATCCCAGACTGAAGAGGTTACAAACACCGGTATTAAAAGACCGGCCTCTTTAGCTATATCGGAGACGTTTTTTTGTTTACTCCTGGGTTTTTCCTGGCTCATATTTACTCCTTATCGTTTTCTTCCGGAAGCATTGCAATGATTCTAAGAGGTCCTCCGCTGCCGCCTTTAATTTTCATCGGTAAAGCTATAACAACGGCCCCCTTTGGCGGTAGTTTATCCAAATTAGCCACATTTTCGAATGCCGGGATATTTTCTTTAAATAGGATTCTGTGACTTTCAAAGAGCTGAGACTGCCCGAAGTCTATGCTTGGGGTGTCTAGTCCAATTGCATTTATGTTGCGTTTCCCGACCAGCCATTTTGCTGCCTGTGGCGCTAATCCGGGGAAATGAAGATCTTTTACAGCCTCACTGCCTCTCTTATCCGTACCCATATATTTCACTCTATCGGGCCAGTATTTAGCGTAGCCTGTATTTAAGAGAACAATTGAGCCCTCCGGGATAGTACCGTTTTTAGCTTCCCAATCTGTAAAGTCTTTTACGCTTATCTGATAATCGGGATCGGATAATGCCTTTTTAGATACGTCTATTACAATCGCGGGCCCTATTAATCTCTCAAGCGGAATTTCATCTACTGTCTGTTTTCCCTCAGCAAAATGGATCGGAGAGTCTATGTGTGTCCCCCCGTGCTCAGCCGCGGAGTACTTGTTTGCGTCATAGTAATAGCCCTTGTCTGTCTCGCCCTCAAATACAGTTTCCAGCTTAAAACCCTCAGCTGTAGGCCAATACACAGTCTCTGATGAAAAGTCGTGAGTCATATCTATCCACTTGCCCTGAGGCAGTGAAGCTGAATCTGTCTGGCTGAATCCCGAATGTGCGTATCCCAGAAAAAATACAACGAATAAGATACAAAAAATTTGCAGTGTTTTAATTTTCATTTTTGTTTCTTTGGCAATTATTTTTTAACGCCTTCTACCTTTTTTACCTCTTCGCTTAGGGTCTTCTTTAAATTGGCATTGTTAAAAGCATTAGTATCCGGGAGTGATACCTCTATATCTCTTATATAATCAATTTCAACCTCAGCACTGCGTAGACGGCATTCGAGCAAATGTCCTCCTGATTTTTTATCTTCTGCTATGAAGTGAAAGTGAAACCCTGTTGTGTTTATACCCTTTAAATATGCCGGGAGCCAAAACCCTACAATTGTTCCTTTTGCATTGTTGAATTCAAATATTGATTCATCTTTAACTACCTCGGTCAACGGAGGATAAGGCTTGTCTTGTTTTGGGACACTTCTGGTTTTTATATAGGGGAAATTCCCATTAACTTTTATTCCGTAGAATGTGTTTTGAGTTGGGAATATGCTGACTAAATATTCCTTTAGCTGCTCACAATTTAAGAGTTTCTTTATATCCAGAGACCTATCGGATTCAAAAAATGTCACTGCCGCAAACGGCGTTTTCATAGAGTCTGACACCTCATGAACAGTTCCGTCTGATCTTACTTGATAAAATTTCCCGTCAAGCCCGATCATCTCACCGTCCAGTTGGTTAAAAGTACCTAAACCGAAATCGCCCTCAGCTTTCAAATCTCCAAAAGTGAAGTTTCCATCGTAGACTCCTTGTATAAGAGCATCTATGGTTGAGGTTTGGAATATGGCATCATTACTTTCTTGCCCAAAAGCATGTATGGAAGTGAAAAATGTGAATAATGTGATCAGAAAAATTATATGCGTATTAGATCTATTCATTATCTAGGCTCCTTGATATTAACTTTTGGTATTCTTTCTCGGTAACCAACTCCTTATTGGAATCAATCCGGTCAAGAAACACGATTCCGTTTAAATGATCAAGCTCGTGCTGGAAAATTCTTGCGATAAAATCCGAGAATTCTCTTTCGACCTCTTTCCCGTCTCTTGCAAGGTATTTCACCTTGATTGTTTTATGACGGGGAACAAGTCCTCTGATTCCGGGAATGCTTAAACAGCCCTCCCAATCCTTTTCTTTTTCCTCAGAGAAAGAGAGTATAGAAGGATTTATTATAGCTGTCGGTTCCATTTCAGGAGCTTTGGGGTAACGCACGTTAGGGTGGGAGGAAATAATAAAAATACG
>JAJCZT010000042.1 GCA_029262255.1 Deltaproteobacteria bacterium | reverse complement strand
GTAGCATATATATCCCCAGAGCAGCCCTGTGAATATTGTGCTGATTGTCTCTATCTCGGGCTTTCCGATATGCAAAAGCACAAAGGGAATCATCTGTATAATAATGCTGCCCTCTTTGAATTTCTCTTTTAGTCCGAACAGCATGAACCCGCGGAATAAGAACTCCCACCCCAGCATATAGACCGCCATCTGGAGCGCAAATTTAAGCAGGTCAAAGTTTTTGTGAGAGCGATAGTACCCTTGCACGGAAGACATGTCGGAGCTGAAATAGAGTACAGGAATTGCTATTGCGAGAAAGATTGCAACGTAGGGAATCCAGAGCTTGTAATTCCCCGGCCTTAGTCCAAAATCAAGCGGGTTCTTTCTTAGAAAAATTAATATAGTGAGTACGGGGAATACTCCGAAATAGACAAATGAGCTTATCCAGAAATTCTCTATCTGATGATGGCTGTGCAGAACCATAAAGAGGGTCGCAAAAGAAATAACTACAATTTCATTATAGTAATTTCTAAGAAAGCCACCCAGGTTATTTAGTTCAAGAGAAATGTTTTTCGGCATATGATTTTAATAAGACTGTTTATTGGTTCTCGGACGCAATTTGTTTTAGAAGTTTTTTTGATAACATCGGGCCGCGTTCAACAAATTTCCCGTCCGGGCCATAAATTAGAAAATAAGGAATTGCGGGTATGTTGTAATATTTAACCAGTGGATTTTCCAAAGTTATTATATTGATTTCTCTAAGCGCCATGTTGTCGACTCTTAGGGTAAGCTCTCCAAGTTTTTCTTTAAGCGGCTTACAGGGCGCACACCAATCGGCATAAAACATAAAGACCGTATACTTGTGGGGTTCGAGAAAGTTCATAACATTTATCAACTTTCCCGTGCTAATTAACTTAATCTTCTCAAACTGGGAGTTGCTGTAGGCGAGTTCATTGTTATCTGAGCCGTATGATTGATCGGGGTGTGAACATAGTATTGCTAACAGGATAAAAAGACTTAGAAAAATTTTATTTGCGGATGAGTTCTTATACATGGTAAGCCAAAGACCCTTTCCACTAATTATACGCATATTCAAAAACACTAACAATCTGTTTTAGGAAATCAAGAGTGTCCCAATCAATCAAAAATCAGAGTACGGTTGCCGTATACGAGTATGTGGCGTCTCAGATGGTGCCAGATGGCCTGTGACAGGACTACTTTTTCAAGATCGCGCCCCTTTCTGACCAAGTCCTCAATATTATCCTTATGGCTTACTCGGACAACATTTTGTTCTATTATGGGGCCCGCATCCAATTCAGCCGTGACATAGTGGCTTGTGGCGCCGATAATTTTTACCCCACGCTCGTAGGCGGAATGATAGGGCTTTGCGCCCGGAAAAGCCGGTAGAAATGAATGATGTATGTTAATTATCTTGTTCGGATAATGTGATACAAATTCGTCACTTAGAATCTGCATATATCTGGCAAGAACAACAAAATCGATTTTATATTTGCTTAACAGATCAAGATGTTCCTGTTCAGCATCCTTTTTATTCTCTTTAGTAATAGGAACTGCGTGATAGTCAATTCCAAATGTTTTCGCAATCGGCTCAAGATCGGGGTGGTTGCTTATAATGAGAGGAACCTCTACATTCCATTCCCCAGACTGGCTTCGTGATAATATGTCATGGAGACAGTGGGACATCTTTGATACAAAAATTGCCATTCGCGGAGTATAGTCCGAGAAATAGAGACGCCACTGCATTTCAAATTTTTCAGCTATCAGAGTCGAAAAGTACTCTCCGATTTTCTCCGCGGGTATAGAAAAGTTTGCAAGGTCCCATTCTACCCTCATAAAAAATACATTTTGCTCAGCATCGACGTGCTGGTCGAGATAGAGAATGTTCCCGTCATTTTTAAAAATGAATTCAGTTATGGCTGAAACCAGACCCTTTTTATCGGGGCAGTGTATTAGTAATATTGCTGATTGATTTTGTTCTTGTGCGCTCATTTTAGTTTCTTAGTCGGCTCCAGATATTCTATGCGATCAGTGTCTTCCCATCAGCTCGTATATCTCGTCATCATTTAAACCGAAATAATGAGCTATCTCGTGCTGAAGAACCTCGTTTACCCTCTCTTCTATTTCACTCTCTGTTCTGCATACCTTTTCTATGTCTTTTTGAAATAGCACAATTTCATCAGGCAATCTCACACCCTGCCATATACTTCTCTGAGGAAGGGGGGTGCCTCTATAAAGACCGAGCAGTAATCCTTTGCCTCTGATCTTTAGTTCCTCAAGATCTTCCGTACTTGGATAGTCCGCTACAGTGATCGCAACATTATCGATTTTATCCCTAAATTGCTCGGGGATTCTTTCGTATGCATTCTCTACCAATTCTTCAAACTTTTTTCTATTCAGTATTCTAACCTACCAGAGATATTATGAAATCGTATAGAATACTATATCATGTGCTGAGATATGAATAAACTTCTACTGACATTTGGGAGCTAAATTGGCCAACTGCCCTTCATAACTCTGATTTCAATACTATCTGGAATCAGGTTGTCTCCTTACTTAACAAATAAATCAGCCGAAGGTAGGACCCTGGTGTTAAAATTGGTTTCTCTGTAATGGTCTACGAATGAGATTAGTTCCGGGAAGAATTCTTTGAAGTTTTGCTCTAGTTCCTGATAATTTTTCTTGATATCATCTAATCCGTCTTTTATCGGCTTAGCCTTTTCAAAACGGTTCAATCGTTTGGAAATTGCCTCAAGAGCAAGCCCTATGGTATCTAGATTCTTATAGGACCCGAGCCAGTCATCTTTAACCATGTAAGGTAGACGATCTTTTAGCTTTTGCGGGAGCGTTTGTTCATGTTCTAGTAGAACCCTGTAAACCCTACTGCAGAACTCGCCTAATTCTACATTTGAATAGTGAGACCAGTTTTTAGCCAGGAAATGATCAAAGCTTAGGTCAATTATGATTCCCGCAAACCTTCTCCTATCAGGTCTCAGTAGCTTCTTGCAAGCTAGGAAATTAAGATGAGAGTCGGTATAGGCATCTATCTTTCGATGTGTCTTAATGCCTTTTATTATCTCAGAGCTGTAATCATTGTGAAGATGTCCTTTGACGAAATCTCCCAATAAATTCCCAATTAAAGATTCATCTGAGTCCTCTGCTAAATATAGATGCGCTAGATAATTCATTGTTCCTTATCTCAGGGTCAATTTAAATCTTGGTAGCTAGAAACCAATGAACCTAACAATACAACCAGCCTGTGTAGTTCTTAGGAGAAATTTATTAGTTAATCTCTACTAATTCTACATCAAAAATAAGGGTTGAATTAGCCGGAATTACAGGTGGATAACCGTTAGGTCCGTATCCCAGATCGGGTGGTATAATGAGCTGGCGTTTCTCGCCTACTTTCATATCCGCGATTCCTTCGTCCCAGCCTTTGATTACCTGGCCCACGCCTAGTGTGAATTCGATAGGCACTCCTCTTTCAACTGAGCTGTCAAATACACTGCCGTCTTCAAGTTTCCCGGTATAGTGGACTTTTACCTTCTTTCCTTTTGCGGGTTTATCCCCTTGGCCTTCTTCTATTAAGATGTATTTTAAGCCCGATGGTGTTTCTTGCACGTCTCCCGACATTTTCTCCTCCTTTGAGAAAGCATTCATAGTTGAGTTAAACGAAACTGCAATGACTAAAAGAAATAAACAAAATGTTATACGACTAAATTGTATTCTAGCTAACATAGTAACCTCCGTTTCATTGAAATTGATTTATATCGGTGTATTGCTGATAGAACAATACTTTACCCCAATACTTATTATTAAACCATAGTTATTTTCCTTTAAATTCCGGGTCTCTTTTTTCCAGAAACGCTTTCATCCCCTCAGCTCTATCTTCGGTATCAAAACAGGAATCTATTAGTGTTTTTTCCAGTTCCAGAGCTTTTTGCAGCTCCATCTCTGACCCTGAATTTACAGCTTTTTTCGCTGCGCTTACGGCCAGTGGCGCCCGTTTGGCAATAGACTCGGCCAGTTCTTTTGCTTCTTTCATAATTACTTCGTGCGGGACTACTTTCTCTACAAGACCATGACTTAGGGCTTCTTCGGCACTAACCATCTCACCTGTGAATATAAGCTCTTTAGCCTTACCATTGCCCATGATGCGTGTGATTCTTTGCGATCCTCCCCAACCCGGGAATATCCCAAGCTTAACTTCGGGGAAACCAAGTTTTGCTTTTTCAGAGGCTATTCTTATATCACATGCAAGAGCAAGCTCGCAACCGCCGCCTAAGGCATATCCATTTATAGCGGCTATAGAAGGGCAGGGGTTATCTGTGATAAGACCGTAAACTTTGTGAGCGTAATCTACATAGTCTTTAAATTCAGTACTACTCATCCCGCTCATCTGCGCTATGTCCGCCCCTGCGACAAACGCCTTGTCTCCAGATCCAGTAATTATTAAGGCTCTTAATTTTTCCTTGGGAAGATCATTCTCAACAAAGTTGCCAAGATCTCTCAGGGTGTCCCAATTAAGGGCGTTTAAAGCTTTTGGACGGTGAATTGTAAGGATGCCTACGCCGGTAGGTTCTTTTTCAAACTTTATATATTCATATCCCATTTTTCCCTCCTACCTTATATGTTTTTTCACTGCATGCTTTTTATTCAAGGGTGTGTTGCGAGTTTGTTCTATTAAAAATCATTTGCCTCAAGCCAAGGTCCATTAGGATTTTTGATCCTTAGATTTTGCGGTTTTGTTTTTGGGTTTGGTTTTGCTTTTGGGTTTGGGTGAGGATTTTTCCGGTTCGGACTCCAGATTTTCAATTTTTTCTTCAAGTTTAGCTATTTTTACTTCAAGGGAGTCTATGGTATTTAGAAGTTTATCCATTTCATTTCGTTCGGGAATATTTCTTTGCTCTAAACTTTGCTCCATAAAACCTTGTACATAATCCTTAAATTCCGAAGACTTTTCGACGGCTCTCTCCATAAGCGGGCTGTTAAACCAAACATCCATCATCTTATGAGTGGATTCTTCCCATGATTCATAGAGCTTTTTGAAATATCCAAGGTAATAAACTTCATCAAGTTCCTTCTTCTTGGCCAAACGTAATCTCCCCTAACTCTCTGATTTCTTAAAAATTACAACAATGCTTGAAGTTTATTTTATTAACCCAGGAAATCGTGTTGTCCGGGGGCAAGGTATCCTATTACAAAAAGGGTGAAGAGAATTATGCCAAATCCGAGCACTGCTCCCCAGGCGGCTTTTCTTCCCTTCCAGCCCGATGCCAGCCTTCCGTGAATAAGAACTGCGTATAGAAACCAGGTAACCAAAGACCAGGTCTCCTTTTGTCCCCACTCCCAGGAAGCCCCCCATATTTCTTTTGCCAATAACAACCCCAGCGCTATTCCAATGGTAACCAAAGGGAAACCGATTAACAGGCATAGGTGGTTTATCCCGTCGAGGGTTGTAAGTGATGGGAATTTTTCTAAAAAACTGCTTACATGTTTGGACTTGATCTTCTTTTCTTGAAATATGTATAGAAGGCCCGAAATAAATGCAACAGTGAATAACGCTTCACCAAGAAGTATCAGTGCTATATGAATCAGAATCCATGGATTGCTAAGTGTGGCATTCTGCTCAATTATGCCCTGGGGCAGTATTATGTGCGGAAGTGTCATAATAAATGCCAGTGGCGCTGCAAAGGCGCCCAATAGTGAGGCCTTGAATTTTATTTGTGAAGCTATGCAAACGAGCGAGATAAACCAGGCGAATAAGTAAAGTGTGGTCTCAAATCCCTGGGTTAACGGGTCTCCTTTAATGTATATGTATATCAAGCTTATTGTTTGAAGAGCTGTCCCCGCAACAATAAAATAGAAGCCTATCTTAGATAGATCTCTCCTGGCGGTCCACAAATGGGTTCCGTAGAAAATTGAGGATAGAAAGTAACAGAGAACTACAATCCAATACCAGTCCATATCTATATTCTATTTATGATGCAGGTAAATACAAGAAAAGCTCCCAAATTATGAAATATGTTTTAAAAATAGGGCCAGCAATTTACTTGAACTTCATTTTAAGAAATTTCAAGGAATAAGAGTTAGTTTCCTTTGAGGCTTTCCGTTTGATAATAAGTTGTTAGCGCATCCATTAGCTCGTCCAGTTCCCCGCTTAAAATTGCCTCAATTTTATATAGGGTTAAATTTATTCTATGGTCAGTAATTCTGCCGTCACGGAAATTATAAGTCCTTATCTTTTCACTTCTTTCTCCGCTTCCAACCTGGGTTTTCCGTTCATCGGCAAATTCGCTTTTTCTCTTCTCTTCCTCATTCTCATAGAGTTTTGCTTTTAACATTCTCATTGCATGGGCGCGGTTTTTATGTTGAGATCTTTCGTCTTGGCATTGAACGACAATTCCGGAAGGTAGATGAGTAATTCTGATTGCTGAGTCGGTTTTATTTACATGCTGTCCACCGGGACCTGAAGCTCGGTATGTATCTACTTTTAGATCCTTTTCATCAACTTCAATCTCTACATCCTCAGGCTCGGCAAGAACTGCTACGGTTGCAGTGGAAGTATGAATTCTGCCGCTGGTCTCGGTTGAAGGGACTCTCTGAACTCTATGCACGCCACTCTCATACTTTAATTTGCTATATACATTTTTTCCTTCAATAGATACGATTACTTCCTTTACTCCACCTGTCCCGGTTTCATTTATATTCATAATTTCGACTTTCCATTTGTTCTCTTCCGCATACCGTGAATACATTCTAAAGAGGTCTCCAGCAAAAAGTGCTGCTTCATCTCCCCCTGTTCCGGCCCTTATTTCAAGAAATACGTTTTTCCCGTCGTTGGGGTCTTTTGGTAGGAGCAGTAGACGTAATTGGTTCTCCAGTCTATCCCGCACTTTAACAAGCCCGTCAATCTCTTCGTGAGCTAATTCCCCTAATTCTTTATCTTTTAGTAAAGCCTGGTTTGTCTCTATTTCCTCAAGCGTATGCTTATATTGACGGTATATTCCTATGATCTCATCAAGGTCGGAGAGCTCTTTAGAGAATTTATGTATCTCGGTGGGGCTTATCTCAGGTTTACTAAGATTTTGCTCGATCTCTATATATTTTTTCTCGACTTCTTCAAGCCTCGTTAACATTGAACCTTCTGCCATTTCGCCTTTTATCTTCACACATCTTGCAAAAATTTCAAGATAAGATTAAACTTGTTGTGGTAAAACAATGGAAACAATGGATATTCTTGAGAGCAAGATTAAGGAGACTTTGTCGAAAAAGACAAAGTTAGAGGCGGAACATAAAAATCTTTCGGAAGAAATTCTGAAGCTTCGTGAGAGTATTGAAAAGCTTGAGAAGCAAAGAGATGATCTTGAGAAAGAAAAAGATGATATTAAACATAAGCTGGATGGCGTTATTGAAAAGGTACAAATCTATTTAAGTAGATCAGAGGCTTAATGTGAGACGTCTTAAGGTCAGGTTTTTGGATGTTGATTACGTAATAAAGACAGATGCTGAAGAGGACTATGTCCGGAAAATAGCATCCTATCTTGAAGATAAAGTAAAAGAAATTTCCAAACAGGAAAGTGCTGTGGTTGTGCCTCGTTCATTTCTCCTTGCTATGCTCAAGATTACCGATGATTACTTCAAAGTAGAAAGAGATTTCGAGGAATTTAAAGACCGTGCTGAGGAAAGATCAAAAAGATTGGTACAAATATTGGAAAGCTCCCTTAACGAAAACGAATCATTTAATTCCGGTGAAGGAATGCGTAGAGAGGAACTCGGAAAAGAAGAATTGGAAGACTCCTTTAAACATAGATGATTATTGGAAAAATAGGGCGTTTCTCTCCCTTTTAAAAACGGGGAGTTTCAATCTTTCAGAAAGAAAAGATAGCATACGTTCTTATGTTGCTAAGAAGAGATGTGCGCTTTCTGATGATGAGATAAAGCAAAAGAGTTTGCTTATCTCAGAGAATTTGTTTCGTTTAGATTCTTTTAAACTCGCCAAAAGAATTGCTCTGTATTCTCCCATACTAAATGAGGTCAGAACTAACCAGGTATTCCTAAAATCTATTGAACTGGAGAAAGAGGTTTATTTCCCTAGAGTGAACGGCTCTTCTCTGGATTTCTATAGAGTTGATGATCTTAAGCAGCTTAAACCAGGCAAGTTCGGTGTTTTAGAGCCAGAATGCGCTTTGTTTAAGGTAGATCCGCAACAAATTGATCTCTTTGTTATACCGGGACTTGCCTTTGATCATTCCGGTAACAGACTGGGCTATGGGAAAGGGTATTACGATCGTACATTAATTAATATTCCCGTGCAAAATAGAGCGGGTCTATCATACAGTTTTCAAATACTCAGCTTTATTCCTGCAAATGAGAATGATCAGAAAGTGGGAGTTGTGGTTACGGAGCTGGGTATAGCGTTTTCTAGGAGAAATTAAGGAGGGACATATCATGTCAGTGTGGATAGTTATTGCGGTAGCTGCTATAGCGTTAGTTATTGGTTTTGCGCTTCATTACCTCTATAAACAAATTGAGTTGAAAAAAAATATAGGTATAAAAAAAGACGAAGCTGAGACTATCATAGAGCTTGCTAAAAAAGAATCTGAAAAGATTAAGATTCAAGGTGAATTAAAAGCAAAAGAGATTCTTGAAAAGAGAAATTCTGAAATTGAACGGGAATCTCGTGAAAAACAAAAAGAGTTTTTCAAGGCTGAAAAAAGACTCCAAAAACGTGAAGAGGTTCTTGATAAGAAGTTTGAGGGGTTTGATAAAAAAGAGGCGGAGGTTTCCTCAAAAGAGCGCTCTTTGATGCAAAAGGAAGCGGCTCTTGAGGAAAAAGAAAAGGAGCTCGACGCGGTTATTGTAGACGCGAAGAAGAAAATTGAGGAAATAGCGGGAATGACCCAGGAAGCCGCAAAAAATGAGCTTATTAATATTATTGAAGATGAAGGCAGACACGAAGCGGCCAAAAAGCTAAAACAAATAGAAGATCAATTGCATGAGGACGCTGAGCGCAAATCAAAAGATATAATCGCACTTGCCATTCAAAAATACGCGGGTGAATATACAAGTGAAAAGACCATATCTGTGGTTAATCTCCCTAATGATGATATGAAAGGGAGGATTATAGGGCGTGAGGGAAGGAATATACGGTCTATTGAAGCCAGAACCGGTGTCGATATTATAATTGATGATACGCCTGAGACAGTAGTCGTTTCTTCTCTTAATCCGATTAGGAGGGAGATTGCAAGGATATCTCTTGAGAAGTTAATAGATGATGGCCGTATTCATCCAACAAGGATAGAGGAAATTGTTTTTGATGTTGAAAAACAAATTGACCGAGAGATTCAGAAGGCTGGTGAAGAAGCTCTATTTGATCTAGGTGTTGCGAGTATGCACCCTGAACTCGTAAAGCATGTTGGAAGATTGAAATATAGAACCAGTTATTCACAAAATATACTTAACCACTCAATTGAAGTAGCTTTTATTTGCGGCATCTTGGCTGCTGAGATAGGTTTTGATATTAAATTGGCAAAAAGGGGCGGGCTGCTTCACGACATTGGTAAGTCGGTTGATCATGAGCTAGAAGGCTCTCATGTTGATATAGGAGAGGATCTTGTGAGAAAGTTCGGTGAGTCTGACGAGATTATAAAAGCTGTAGCTTCAGCCCATGACCCGCAGCCGCAATCTATTCTCGCTATACTTTGTCAGGCGGCAGATGCTATATCCGCGGCCAGACCGGGAGCCAGAAGAGAGACTTATGAAGCCTATGTGAAGAGGATTGAAGACATAGAAAACATCGCAAGCTCATTTAGAGGTGTGGAGAAATGCTACGCAATCCAGGCTGGGCGTGAGGTGCGGGTGATTGTTGAGAGTACTAAAATAAACGATGAAGAAGGGGCACTGCTTTCTCATGAAATAGCTCAGAAGATAGAGAAAGAAGTGGCGTATCCCGGACAGGTAAAGATTACTGTTATAAGGGAAGTTAGAGCGACTGCTATTGCCAGCTAGCTTTGGTAGGTTGCGAATAAATAGAAAAAAATTAGACGCTTAATTTTGAGAAGTCTGCGATTTTGAAAAACAGGTTCTTTATCTCAGAGAGTATAGAGAGCCTGTTTTCTTTTATTTTGGGGTCCTTGTCCATCACCATTACATTATCAAAAAATTTATCAACCGGCTCTTTTAGGTTTTTCATAAGTAAAAGAGAATCCAAGTAATTCTTCTCTAATATTTTAGCTTGAACCTTGTCCCTGACTTCTTTAAAGGATTTATAGAGGTCTTTCTCTACCGATTCAATAAGATGCTTTTCAGAGACCTTCTTTGCGGTATGGCCTTTTACAATGTTTACTACACGTTTAAATGCGATCCCAAGCGCTTCAAAATCGGCTGCCTTACGAAATTCAGTTAAAGCTTCAATTTTTCTTTTTGCATCCAAGATATCGTCAAACTCAGCAGAGACAACGGCGTCTACTACGTCTTGCGCAAATCCTTCTGTGATCATTAAGTTCCTGAACCTTTCTGTCATAAAGCCCATTATTGCATTTAGAGTTTCTTCTAAAGAGTCGCTGTATTTATTATCCGTTTGATTAATGATTGATTTTAGACTTGCCTGGAACAATTCTTTTAAGCTTAAATGAAAATTCCTCTCAAACACTATGTTAATGATTCCTATAGCCTGGCGCCTAAGCGCATAAGGGTCTGAGGTTCCTGTAGGGATAAGCCCGGATATAAAGCAGGATGAGATGGTGTCGATCTTATCCGCTATACTCACGATTGATCCTATCTCAGTCTCAGGCAAGTCGCCGTCACGGGATATAGGCATGTAGTGCTCTTCTATCGCTTTTGCGACCTCAGGAGCCTCTCCTGAGAGTTCAGCATAGTATTTGCCCATTATTCCCTGGAGCTCAGGGAACTCAAATACCATTTGGGTGGCAAGATCGGCCTTTGAAAGCTCTGCCGCGCGTTTTATGTCTTTTACGGAATCCTTAAATCCCAGCGTTTTTCCAAGATAGCCCGCTATTTCTATTAGCCTCTGTGTTTTTTGATAATATGTTCCAATCTCGGAGAGAAAAACCATACCCTTAAGATCCTCAAGCTTACTTGAAAGCTGAGAGCTCTTATCCTCATCATAGAAAAACCGTGCGTCAGAGAATCTGGCTCTAATTACCCTCTCATTTCCCTTACAAACTACCTGGGTATCTTTTACAGGTGTGCCGCAAACAAAAATAAAATGCGGAAGGAGGTGCCCCTTTTTAGATTTAGAAAAAACAGGGAAATACTTTTGATGATATTTCATGACGCTTATCAGGACTTCATTTGGAAGCGCTAAAAATTCCTCTTCAAAATCTCCTTTTAGCACGACAGGAATTTCAACCAGATTGGTCACTGTTTCAAGTAGTTCCGGATCTTCGGGGATGAGCCCCCCAATTTTGTCGGCTAGCTCCGTTATTGCTTTCTTAATAGTCTCATTTCTCTTTTTCTGATCTAAAAGTACATAGCCTTCTTTGAGCCCCTTTTCATAATCTTCCCAATTTGAAACTTTAAACGGCTTTGGATTCATAAACCTGTGACCATAACTTTTAGACGAGCTTTTTAGTCCTTCAAGTTCAAAAGAGATTGTTTTACCGCCGAATAATGACAGAATCCATCTGAGCGGTCTTACAAAGGTTATCTCACCGTCTCCCCATTTCATGGATTTTCTAAATGGGAGAGACAAAATCAAATCAGGAAGGATTTCTTTTAGTATTTTGTCGGTTTTTTGTCCTTTTATTTTTCTTTTTAATGCCAGGAACTCACCTCTGTCGCGTTTAACGGTGGTGAGCTTATTAATATCAACACCTTGGGCTTTTGCAAAGCCAAGAGCTGGTTTTGTAGGGTTGCCCTTTTCATCAAACGCTATTTTTATAGGCGGGCCGTATGCTTCCTCGGTTCGGTCTTGTTGTTTATCCGCAAGTCCCATAACTCTGAGTGTGAGTCTTCTGGGTGTGCCGAAGGTTTCTAAACCGTCGTAGCTTAAAAAATTTTCTTCAAGCGCGCGTCTGCAAAGAGAGGCTAGATTTTGGGTAGCCTCGTCTAAAAACCCGGCGGGTATTTCCTCGGTTCCAATCTCTAATATTAGCTCTTTTGCCATGGATTCTTTTTCAATAGGGGGTAGCCCATTTCCTCCCTTTCCAAGAGATAAGCCTCGGCACACATTTTTGCGAGCGCTCTTACTCTTGCAATATATGAAGCTCGCTCCGCAACCCCGATTGCTCCGCGAGCATCGAGCAGGTTAAATGAATGCGAACATTTTAAACAGTAGTCATAAGCGGGTAGTGGCAATCTCTTTTCTGCCAAACTTGTACATTCCAACTCAAACTTGTCAAAGAGGTCTCGAAGCATTTCAGGGTTGGACTCTTCAAAATTGTATTTTGAGAATTCATATTCGTCTCTGTGATGAATCTCTCCGTAGGTTATGCCCTTTGTCCATTCAAGGTCATATACACTCTCAACACCCTGCAAGTACATTGCGATTCTTTCTGTGCCATATGTGATTTCTCCGGAGATGGGTTTTAAGTCTATTCCGCCGGCCTGCTGGAAATAGGTGAATTGGGTAATTTCCATACCGTCGAGCCATACTTCCCATCCTAGTCCCCATGCTCCTAATGTAGGGGATTCCCAGTCATCCTCTACAAAGCGGATGTCGTGAGCGAGCGGGTCAATACCTAGGTACCTGAGACTGTCTAGGTATAAGTCCTGAATGTCTATAGGAGAGGGTTTTAGAAGTACCTGGAACTGATAGTAGTGTTGTAGCCTGTTGGGGTTGTCGCCGTATCTTCCGTCAGTCGGGCGCCTTGAGGGCTCAACATACGCTACCTGCCAGGGCTCTGGCCCGAGACATCTTAGGAAAGTGGCGGGGTGAAATGTGCCTGCGCCCTTTTCCACATCGTAGGGCTGCATAATGATGCACCCCTTTTTAGCCCAAAATTCCTGAAGTCCTAAAATCAGTTCTTGAAATGTCATATATTATCTCGAAAATAATCCTTAGAAAATATGAAGGAGAATAATACCACTATTAGGATTTTTTGGAAGTTTATTACGATTCTAATGAGACTTTCTTCTATTTAACAGGTGCCGAATTTAAACAAGAGCACACTTCTGTAACCAGCTCATTCATAATTTCTTCTGCTGACTTAACTTCTTTAACCGCTCCAACGGACTCTCCGGCGTAAAGCGCCATAGCCTCAATTTTTCCTGTAGTATTGATTGTCGGAAGTGCTATGCTTCCCCTGAAGATAGGTTTCTTCTCCCCCGCCAAATCCCTTTCGCCCACAGTATCCCCTACAAACGAGTTTACTTCGTAGACGCATGATTTAAGCACCCGGTGATGAGCGTGGGGCCATCCGACGGAGAATATTTCAGTCAGAACCGTATCTTCCGCCCCGGCGTCTACGAGGGCTTGGACGTATTTAGGATGAGCGCCCGACTCTTTGGCTGCAACAAATCTTGTTCCTACTCTTGCCGCAGCAGCGCCGAATTCAAGCACTTTTGCTATATCTCCAGCAACTCCGAGCCCCCCTGCAGCAATGACCGGAATCTTTACATTGTCCAGTACTTCTTGAAGCAGAGGTGTAAGTTGTATATCTCCTCTAACATGTCCTCCGGCCTGAGTTCCCTGAGCGACTATCAGATCACATCCCACTTTCTCCGCTAGGGCGGCCTCTTCCATTGAGCCGATTTGCCAGCACGCAAGCGCTCCGCCTTTATGTGCGATATCAATCAGTGAAGGTTCCGGGTCTCCATAGAAGAATTCTACAACCCTTGATTTTGAGGCGGCTACCTCAACGCAGTCCCTGTCTAAAAAAGGCATAAGGAAATTAACCCCAAAAAGATCACCGGTGATCTTTTTTAAATTGTCTATCGTATCCAATAGAAAATCAGGGGGCATGTGAGTTCCCGAGATCATTCCAAGTCCACCTGCGTTTGAAACAGCTGCGGCAAGCTCATTTGTAGCAACCCCGGGCATTCCCGCAAGCTGTATGGGAACTTGGCATCCCGTAATTTCAGTGAATGGTGTA
>JAJCZT010000041.1 GCA_029262255.1 Deltaproteobacteria bacterium | reverse complement strand
AAATGAAAAAACTCTACATACCTAAAGATGAATCAGAATTAGTCTTTATAAAAAGCGTGCTTGAGGCCGACGGAGTGCCGTTTTATGTTCAAAATGAAAACTTTGGCTCACTCTACTCAGGGGCTTATATGAGCTACTTTAATGCAAAAACTGTAATGGTGCCTGAGGAGTATTATGAGGAGGCAAAAGAAATAATTCAGAGCGTAATAAAGGACGCGGAATTTGTAGATATTGAAGATAAAGAGCCTCCTGCCGTATCTGATTTGTTTAACAATCTGATCAGTTTATTAACTCTTGGATTATATTCTCCCGGCGGCGGAAACAATAAAAACACTAAGGGTAATAAGGATGACTAGACTCTTTTAATTGCAGTTGTCATAACATTAAACCCCCTATGATTATTGAATGGATGATCTTTCCAATATTAATTTCTTAATATTAGCCAGCTGGAAAGTTAAACAAAATAATCTGACTATTCTAGATCAAGTTATGAACATATAAGATAGAAAAAGGTTGCCGAAATTTTTTAACTTAAAGGGGTGCTTCCGGGAGAATCCTCAATTCAAAGGAGATTGTCTCTTCAAAAGAATGAATTCTGATTATTTAATTCAAACACTAAAATTAAGCATTGTGTTCTTCTTGGTTTACAGGTATAAAATTGAATCCTGATTTTTTATTAAGGTCATATTATAGGGAATAAGAGTAAAGCCATGATAGTTGGAATTCCAAAAGAAACATTTCCTGGCGAGAGGCGGGTTTCGATAGTTCCTGGTACAGTTCCTTCTCTCCAAAAAGCTGGATTTATAGTTCATGTTGAATCCGGTGCGGGACTTGAGGCAGGTTTTCCTGATAAGCTCTATGAGGATCAGGGAGCGGTGATCTCAGATCGTGCGGAAGTTTTTGCCAAAGCGGATGTCCTTTTGCAAATTAGAGCCGTTGGTACAAACCCCGAATCTGATACCGAAGATCTCAAGGCTCTTAAAAAAGGGCAGATTGTTATAGGTGTGACGGAGGCTTTATCAAACGCGAATGCCGTTAGTGCCCTTGCTTCTAGTAAAGTAAAAGCTTTTGCTCTTGAACTTGTTCCCAGGATTACACGCGCACAGAGTATGGATGTTCTTTCTTCCCAGGCTAATATAGCGGGGTATAAAGCTGCTCTGATTGCTGCTGATTCACTCCCCAGAATGTTGCCTATGATGATGACCGCCGCAGGTACAATGACCCCCGCTCGTATCTTAGTGATTGGAGCTGGAGTTGCGGGGCTTCAGGCTATCGCTACTTGTAACCGTCTTGGGGCTATCGTGTCGGCTTACGACATTCGACCGGCTGTAAAAGAACAGGTGCAAAGTTTGGGAGCCAAATTCGTTGAACTTGAACTCGATACAGGGGAGTCTGAAGATAAGGGTGGTTACGCCAAGGCTATGGATGAGGAGTTCTATAAGAAACAGCGTGAGTTGATGGCAAAGGTAGTCGCAGAAAACGACGCGGTGATTTCAACTGCGGCTGTGCCTGGCAAGAAAGCCCCTATTTTAATAACAGAAGAAATGGTTGCAGGTATGAAACCGGGTTCTATAATTGTTGACCTGGCTGCTGAGAGCGGCGGAAACTGTGAAGTTACAAAAGCCGGAGAAACTGTAGATAAAAACGGTGTTAAGGTAATTGGACCTGTGAATGTGCCTTCAAGCGTGCCCTTTCATGCAAGTCAAATGTATGCCAAGAATATTGCCAATCTTCTTCTTCTGATGGTCAAAGATGAAGAGTTAAACATAAATTTAGAAGACGAAATATTAAAGGAATCACTTGTTACTGACGATGGTAAAATTGTTAATGAGCGAGTGAAGGAAAGCTTGGGTCTTTAAATACTTTACGTAGGAGGCGTATTGTCATGGATAGCTTCGCAATGGTTTTTACAATATTTGTATTGGCGGCTTTTATAGGTTTTGAAGTTATTGCTAAAGTTCCTCCCACGCTTCATACGCCACTGATGTCAGGTTCAAACGCTATTTCCGGAATTATTTTGATTGGCGCTATTCTATCAGCGGGCGCTCAACACACATGGCTTACCGCGGGGCTTGGCTTTATTGCCGTAGTGCTCGCGACTATTAATGTTGTAGGCGGTTTTATGGTAACAAATAGAATGTTAGAAATGTTTAAGAGGAAGGACTAAAGTATGTCTTCTGGACTTGTAAATATTGCTTATCTAATAGCGGCTAGTTTGTTTATTTTCGGCCTTAAGGGTCTTACGCATCCAAGGACTGCTGTAAGGGGAAACCAATTAGGCGCTCTTGGGATGTTGTTGGCTGTTGTCATCACTCTACTTGATCAAAGCATAATTGGTTACGAAATCATAATAGCTGGAATAGTTGTAGGAGGCGGTATTGGAGCTGTTTTAGCTGTCAGGATTAAAATGACCGATATGCCGCAGCTGGTTGCTGTATTTAACGGTTTTGGGGGACTTGCCTCAATTCTAGTTGCTGGAGCGGCATTATTAGAAGTAGCGGTTCTTACAGGAACTTCGAGCGCTATAGCTCTTAATACTCAGTTTTCTATCTCAATATTCGCATCGGGTTTGATTGGAGCTATTACTTTCTGGGGTAGTTTAGTAGCCTTTGGAAAGCTGCAGGGTCTAACAAATGACGGCTCTGTCCGTTATCCGGCTGATCAGATTGTAAAGGTTGTACTTGCGATAGTAATTCTAGTCCTCGGTTATATGATGGTTATATACCCTGATTCCTCAACACCTTATTGGCTGATGGTAATAGTTGCCTCAGTGCTCGGAATACTTTTTGTAATTCCAATTGGCGGAGCTGATATGCCGGTTGTGGTTGCTCTCCTTAATTCTTTCTCAGGACTTGCTGCTGCTGCAACGGGATTTGTGCTATTTAACAGCGTATTAATCGTCGCGGGAACTTTAGTAGGAGCTTCTGGAATAATACTTACAATTATCATGTGTAAGGCGATGAACCGATCGCTGGTAAACGTTCTTTTTGGAACTTTTGCGGTCACGGAAGGCGGACCTTCGGCTGATGAAGTATACGGCGGGAAGGTCAAGGCAACTTCACCTGAAGAAGTTGCAATGCTGCTTGAGGGAGCAAAAAGAGTTTGTATAGTGCCCGGATACGGAATGGCTGTAGCTCAGGCACAGCATGCTGTTAGAGAGCTCTTTGATCTTCTTGAAGGACACGGCGCAATAGTGGAGTTTGGAGTTCATCCGGTTGCGGGGCGTATGCCCGGCCACATGAATGTGCTTTTGGCTGAGGCTGACATTCCCTATGAAAGACTAAAAGATATGGATGAGATCAACCCAAGCTTTAAACAGGTTGACGTTACAATTGTTATTGGTGCTAACGATGTTGTTAATCCTGTTGCCAGAACGGATCCCGATAGTCCA
>JAJCZT010000040.1 GCA_029262255.1 Deltaproteobacteria bacterium | reverse complement strand
CACCGTCATTTCGAGCACCGCGAGAAATCTTTCTTTTGCTGTTGCCTTTCCTTTGCTTTTTTCTTTTGCCTTAATATTTCCGACATTACAGAATTCGTGTTAAGAAAATTGATTACGATGGCGTTAAAAATCTTATACGGGAACGATTACGATCAAGTGAGGAATCGGTCGCTCTCTCCAATAATCAGCATCGAAAATTGTTATGCTTAAAATGCTCTTTCCTCAAATTAGGTCGAATTATAAGATTTAGCCAGAATAATCAATTTTTAGCCATCTTTTTGAAAAACACACTAGTGTGTGCAGTCGGGTGACTTTTGCTTCTTTTGGTCAGTCAAAAGAAGTGGATAGCATCCACTAGCATAAAATTTCTCCAAAACCTCTTCGAAATAAACAACCCCCGTCATTTCGACCATCGGGAGAAATCTTTCTTTTACCGTCATTCTGAACTCGTTTCAGAATCTATCTTTTGCCTTTGCTTCCCAACATCCACACCAATCGCCAGCCCTCTGGCCTAGCCGGCTAGTGCATTATATTCTGATCAATAAAAGTGATAATCTGCCCAGCCGTTATGTTAAGAGTCTCCACATCGTGCTTCCCTCCCTGTGTAACCGATACCTCGTGCGGCACGTTGGAAGTATTGAGCGCGTTGTCCAAATCAAGCACCTGCAGCCAGGGGACAAAACAGTCGTCCGTACCACTCGCAGCAAACATCGGCGGGTCAGTTGTGTCAACATGCGTTACCGGGCTTGCCTCCGTAAGATCCATCTGGTTGCAGCCGCTTAGCGGGTCGAGATCAAAAAAATCGTCCGGCTGCGGACAATCGAGCAAAAACCATATGGGAAGCGGCGTGAGCTTTATCCCGCACCCAGCCGTTATAAGAACTTCAATCCCCTGATCGACAATAGTATTTAAATCATAAGGGCCGTAAAAGAGCACAGCTCCGGCTACGTCACTCGTAGCCCCGGGATTAACGCTGCCCTCAAGCACCGCTACTCCAGCGGAGGACGCAATCATTGCCGCTAGATGAGCCCCGGCGGATTCCCCGGTTGTGATGATAAAGTTTGGGTCTATTCCAAGCTCGGCCGAGTTTAATTTTAGCCATCTGATTGCGGATTTTATTTCGTGGATCATTCCCGGCCACGGGTCCTGACCCTGACCTGCAAGCCTATACCCGACCGAGATGAGATGAAACCCGCCCAACTCCGCTATTTCAAAAGCAATAGGCTCGATGTTTGTTTTATCATTTATAACCCATCCGCCTCCGTGAAACCATACGAGAGCGGGTCTACCTGTTAGTACTCCTCTTGTGGAGGACGTTGAAGCGCTTTGTGACGGGAGCCCCTGTATTGCATAAAAGTCGAGCGTCTGCCTTTCGTTACCGTTGCCAACGTAATCGAAAGTTTGAGCTGTCGTAGAGATTGTACCTCCAGGCTCAATTATGCTAGCGCCGGGATCAGGAGTAGGCGCCGGGGTTGGACTTGGCGTTGGGCTGGGTGTAGGACCCGGAGTCGGAGATGGGCTTGGCGTAGGAGTGGGATTATCAATATTCCCTCCGTCCCCATCATTGCTCTCACTATCGCAGCTCACAACAGCAAATGTAAGTAGTAACGAGAAGAGAATGAGTACGAGATTTATACTTATCAATTTATTAAATACGGAAGCGTCAGATTTCATTTATTCCTCCATCAAAAGGTTACATACCGTATATGTAATTATACAGTTTGTTTACAGCACACCCTAAATATTTTTTCCTAACAGTACAATAATCCGGAATTTACATGCTAAAGCGCTACTTTAACTCTACAAATAGCTGCGTCTAGAACTTAAAGTTGATTATTATTGTCTGAAAGACCTGAGTTAAAGTAAAAACAAAATTCCTAATGGACTTTGTCTAAGATTTTACTTTTACTATTTTACACTGTCATTACAAGGAGTTAGCCTTCATATCTCGTATATACTTTACATTACCTCATATACAATATAGCTAAGTTCATAAAGATAATTCATAAAGAGAAAACCAGACTAGAAAGTACTTTAATCATTCAAGCGGCGTATCATCCCTGTTTGCCCACTCAGCCATCGAGCCGTCGTAGACTTTTGCGGGATTGCGCCCCATTAACTCAAGCGCGAAAGCTGTGATGGTCGCCCTTACCGCTGCCTGGCAATGGGTTACCGTATTCTTGCTACCGTCCACTCCCGCTGTTCTAAGGAGTGCTTCTATTTCCTCTGCAGGCTTAAACTTCCTCACCGCTTCTCCGTCTTTTGAGTTCTCAAGTAATTGATTCCACTCCAGATGCAAGGCGCCCGGCACATGCCCCGTTCTCTTGTTCCCGTGAGCGGCTCGTCCCTGATACTCGTCGTCTGATCTTACGTCCAGCACCTGCCATTCGGGATATTCATATTTTTCAAGCAGCTCATCTATGGTAATTATCACATCCGGGTTCGCACGGAGCGAGACTGGATTGGTTATCTCCTTAGGCTTTGACGCGGCGAAACTTACAGGGAATCCGGAAGCGACCCAGTTCTGCCATCCACCATCTAACAATTTTACGTTATTAAACCCGTAGTAACTGAGCACCCACCAGAGCCTGGTCGCAAATAAAGAGCCCCAGTCGTCGTAAACCACCACTGTCGAATCGGCTCCTATGCCTAGATCGCTGAGAAGTTTTTGAAACTCCGCTTCATTGGCAACCAGGACGGTTTGCCCACCCTTTTCATCAAGCTCCTTTATATAAGGGTGCCCCGGGCGGCATACGGCCCCGGGTATATGCGCCCTGGTGTAAGAATAGTACTCCCACGGACAGTCTACAATCACGAGTTTGTCATTTTCCTTATTCTCATCAAGCCACTGGGGGCTTACTAATATATCAGAATTTGGATAAGCCATACTTCCTCCACACAAGAATTTGTTTTATTCCGATTATATATAAAACCCATGTTTTCCGCAATCCGCTTGAGAGCAGAGATAGAAACACTCATCTGCAAATTAAAGGGGGATTTGCTTTTCGTCATTCTGAACCATGTGCTGAACCATGTCCCGGACTACGATCCGGGATCTATTCAGTATCATTTCAGAATCTC
>JAJCZT010000039.1 GCA_029262255.1 Deltaproteobacteria bacterium | reverse complement strand
TTCTAGACCCATTTTCTGTTTTATACTTTCCTGAGCTTCCTTCCATAGCGGATAGGCTTCTTGAAGTTTTCTCTTTCCCGCATCAGTGATTTTCACTATTCGTGTCCTACGGTCATCCCCCGGCTCTACTTTTATAAGACCGCTCTTTTCCATTGGCAACAAATTCCGCCCCAGCGTTGTACGATCAGTCACCATAATTTCAGCCATGCGGGTTACCGTAATCGGACTATAAGCAAAAGTATTTGCGAGCAAGGTAAACTGTGTACCCCGTAAGCCAATTGATCTCATAGAATCATCAAAATACTGAGTGACAATTCTTGACGCCTTTCGCAAATTAAAGCAGGTGCACTGTCCACACTCAGCTAATGCTTTTAAATCCATCCGGGGATTAGTATCTTTTAAAATTTCTTTCATTTCATTTTCCCGCTACTTGTATTTTATTGTTGAACTCGATTAGGAGCATATACACCTATTATGTTTTTGTCAAGTATGATTTTCAAGATCTGCAAAATTGTTCTAATCCCGTTTGCCAATTTGGTCTTATTTCCTATACTATTGAGATAGAGAGTCTATAAAAATGTCTATCACTAATGAGAAAAATATAATCGTAGGGGTTACGGGAGGAATAGCGGCGTATAAATCCTGCGAGCTTGTCAGAGGGCTTATCAAAAAAAACGCCTCCGTGCAGGTAGTTATGACAAAAAATGCCACAGAGTTTATTACCCCCCTCACGCTACAAACTCTCTCGGGCAATAAAGTAGCTATCAACACATTTGACCTCGAGTGGGAATCAGAAATAGGACATATAAGCCTTGCCGACAATGCAGATCTCATTGTCGTTGCTCCGGCTACTGCGAGCTTTATTGGAAAAGTGGCTCACGGAATAGCCGATTCACTACTAGCTACAATAATATTAGCAACCAAGGCGCCGATCATACTATGCCCTGCCATGAACGTAAACATGTATGAAAACCCTGCAGTCAAAGATAATATTCAGAAATTAAAAGAACGCGGATTTATTATTATGGAGCCGGGGGAAGGAAATCTCGCGTGTGGCTGGGAAGGGAAAGGTCGACTTCCCGAGATTGAAGATATTTTGGGAGAAATTGAGAAGACGTTAACCCCACAAGATATGAGAAAGGAGAAAGTGCTCGTAACCGCAGGCGCTACTAGAGAATTTATTGATTCAGTCAGATATATATCAAATCCTTCAAGCGGCAAAATGGGTTACGCTCTTGCAAGAGAAGCCTCAAATAGAGGGGCCGATGTTGTATTAATATCCGGAAGGACAAATTTAAGCCCCATCCCGGGTGTAAAAACTATAGATGTAGACAGCTCTGAGGATATGTATAAGTCTGTTATGGAATTCCTTGACTGGTCCACTATTGTAATCAAAGCAGCGGCCGTAGGTGATTATACTCCTGCCAGTACACAAAATGGAAAGACAAAAAAAGATGACAAGGATAAAATCTTAAAACTCAAACGTACCAAAGACATACTTCATGATATAGGAAAGAAAAAGAACAAAAAGATAGTAATCGGTTTTGCCGCAGAGACTGATAATTTACTAAAAAACGCACAGGACAAATTGATAAGGAAAAACGCCGACCTCATTGTAGCTAATGACGTTTCTCAAAAAGGTGCGGGATTTGGAGAAGATACGAATATAGCCCACCTGGTGTATGGCAAAAATAGTTCTGAGGAACTCCCATTGATGCCAAAGTCAGTATTAGCTCAGAAGATATTCGACAAAATTTACGAAATCAAGATTGGGAAAAAACCCCACTAGCACGCCCTCTAGAATAAAATCTCACAATTTCGATCCTTGGCATGCTATCTCCATACTTTAAGCGAAAAAAGCTAAAGCAATACCCCTGATCTCTTTTACGAATTCCAAATCCGGCAAGAAGATCAGAATGGAAACTTCAAACAATCTGTTATAAGTTTGCTATTACTTAGCCTAAAACAGAATCTTTACAAGCCTTGGCAACCCTGAATTTCACAACCTTTTTGGCAGCTATCTTTATCTGCTCCCCGGTTGCAGGGTTTCTTCCCATTCTGGCTTTACGTCTGTCAAGAACCAATTTCCCGATTCCGGGAATTGTGAACTGCTTGTTCTTCTTGGTCTCTTTATACGCAACAGCAGCTATTTCATCTAGAATTTCTGTCGCTGCTTTTTTTGTAAGACCTGCTTTCTCAGCTATATGGGTACAAAGCTGAGATTTTGTCATTGGTTTACTAGGGGCCATCTCGTGCTCCTTTAAATACTGGGTTTTTCCTCAATGTTACTAAAAATACCTGAAAAAATCAACAGAGGCTGAGAAATAAACAAAATTCACTTTAAGACAAGGACTCAAATTCTCTAGGGCATTTAAAGTTTTTAATATGGTTGTCCAACGTAATCTTAGGAAAAACATACTATTGTAGAAATCCCGGGAAACTCTAATTGAAGAAAACAATTTAGCACAGCAAGTGGTAACCAATATAGATTGCTTATATTCAATGGAATAATATGTGCTAAACTTATTTGATAATAATTAATCACTATTAGGAACATCACAAAAGATGATTGGCTCAAAAAAAAGAAAACAATGGATTTGGTTCTTCGGATTACTAGCAGCCTTTATAGTGCTTCTCCTGGGATTATACGTCCGGATGATATCTGTACGTTCGGCAGCCTTTGAGAGTGCAGGCGAAGAGGCAATCTCACCCGTCAGGGTACAGGAAACGCTGTCAACAGAGGTCTGGAGAACAACAAGCTTCCTAGCCCGTGTTGAGGGTGGTCAGACCATTGACATAATTGCCGACGTCGGTGGATGGGTTGTAGAAAAAAAGGTGGTTCTGGGTCAGGAAGTTATAAAGGGCGAGGCTCTAATCGTACTTGAAGACCCAAGAAGGGTACTCAGACTTAAAGAATCCGAAGCCCGTCTACAATCCGCCCGCGCCAATCTAAACGAGCTTAAACGCAAATATGAGCAATCCTTAACACTTGTGGAAAAGGGAATTGTTGCCCGCGACACGCTCGACTCTCTATCCAATCAAGTTGCGGCGGAATCAGCCAATGTTGACTCCCTTGATGCATACTTTGGGCTTATGAAATGGGATGTGGACAATTTAACGGTGGCCTCCCCCATCTCTGGCAGGATCGTGGAAGTGCTGCCTGATGTCGGACAGGAAGTCACCGCGGGTCAACTTGTAGTGAAAATGGTAAGTACAAAAGAAAAACGCGTTGTAGCCGGTGTAGAGCCCAGATGGGCACGCATTATCAAACCCGGCATGATAGTCAAACTCAGCACCACACTAAATGGCAGACTGGAAGAAACCGAAGGAAAAATAATTGGAGTGAGCCCCGATATAGATTCCCTATCGGGAACGTATAGAGTTGAAGCAGAGCTTATAAACAATGAGTACAATTGGCTTCCCGGAGAAATAGTCAATATGGAAATCCCCGTTGAATTATTAACAGATGTTGTTATTGTTCCAAGAACCGCTGTTTTATCCGACAGCGAGGACCTATTCGTCTTCGTATACCAAGATGGAAAAGCTGCAAAAATCCCGGTTAAGGTAGATTGGATTAACGATCGGCAAGGCAGTGTATCCGCCGACCTAATACCAGAGGGAAGCAGTATTATCATAGAGGGTCACGCCGGACTTGCCGGCGGACAGTTGGTTCGATTAACCAAGTAGCTTCAAAACTTTTCAAATGCATATAGCTGAATTCTCAGTAAAAAACCCTGTATTAGTAAACCTATTAATGGTGGCCATCCTAGTGGTGGGCATAATGTCTGCGCTCACACTACCGCTTGAGCTTTTCCCCTCAATCAAATTAGAGTTAGTCTCTGTAACAACTGTGTATCCCGGTGCTTCCGCAGAGGATGTAGAGCAACTGGTCAGTATTCCAATTGAGGAGGAGATAAACGACATAAGCGGCATAAAGGTAATTCGCTCAACATCCTCTGAAGGCCTTTCAACCATAATTGCTGAGATAGAGACCGGAGAAGACACACAGATACTCGCCCAAGATATAAGATCTGAAGTTGCCAAGATTCAGGACAAGCTACCTGAGGATGCCGAAGAGCCGATAACAGAGGAAATTGACGCCAACTTTCCCCTCATAAGTGTTGCAATAGCAGGAGACGTTCCTAAAGAAACGCTCAGGAGCTACGGGTTATTATTTGAAGACCAGATTAAACTCGTCTCAGGTGTCGATAACATTGTTACTTCAGGTTTGGGAGACCCTGCATTTTGGGTTTATGTAGATCCCGGGAAATTAAGACAATACGAGATCACATTAGAGCAGATTGCAAGTGCTATAGATCAAAAAAATCTTGACCTACCCGGGGGAGCCGTAGAACAAGGAGATGCTGAGTTTTTGGTACGGGTCACCGGCAGAGTTCAGAATACCCAGGATCTACTTACTATACCCGTCAAGAGAAACCCCGATGGAAGACACATACTACTAAGGGACATTGCAAGAATAGAGCAAGGCGAGCAAAAGACAAGAACAAAGGCAAGAGTAAACGGTCTTCCGGCGATAAACTTCTGGATCAACAAACAAAAAGGCGCCGACTCAATAGACACTGCAAAAGAAATTGAAAAGAGAGTTGATGAATTTAGGCAAAGAACTCCTGAAAATATAGAAATATTTGTGACCAACGACAGCTCCTACTGGGTACAGCAAAGATTCAACACTATGGTGAGTAGCGGCATAATAGGGCTTGTCATTGTTCTTATTATCCTGGCCCTCTTTCTTGATTTCCGCTCCGCCTTTCTAGCCGCATTAGGACTTCCGATAGCATTTTTCGGCGCATTTATCCTTATGCAGTTCACAGGGATAACTCTTAACATATTATCTATGTTTGGATTGATCCTGGTGCTGGGAATTATTGTTGATGACGCGATAATTGTTGCTGAGAACATACAGAGATACCTGCAGCTTGGTTACTCACCAATTGATTCGGCAATCAAAGGCACTAAAGAGGTGGCGCTACCCGTTGTAGCCACTATTCTCACAAACATCGCCGCTTTTATTCCACTCCTTATAGCAACCGGATTAATAGGGAAATTTATGTCTATCATACCAAAAGTCGCAATATTCGCACTTTTGGTATCTCTAGTCGAAGCGCTGGTTATCCTGCCCTCTCACTGCGCTGACTTTTTAAAACCCCAGTCCCGGAATAAGCCCATTAGGAAATGGGTACAAAAGATCCGCTTCTACTATTTAAAAGCCCTGGTCTTTACGATAAGGAACAGATATATAGCCGTTGTAACCTTTGTATTAATGCTCGTATTAACTTTAGGAATCTTTGTCAAAATACCTAGAATCCTGTTCTATTCCCAGGATATTGCACAATTTTTTATCAGAGTTGAAAACCCTACCTGGTCAAATATCAATTCCACTGAAGAGTCCGTGGCTGAAGTTGAAAAGGTAGTAAAACAAACAGTTCCAGAGCATGTACTAAAAGATACTGTGTCGATGATCGGCATGGATATATCCAATGATAAGTCTGTGTTCGGAGATCATCTTGCTACCATAATAGTGGAGTATGAGGATTTTGAGAAACGAAAGGAAAATGGACTGGAACTAATGGAGGAAGTAAGAAAGAATGTTGAGTCCGAAGTTGTAGGACCCGTTTCAGTTGATTTCGTCAGTAATGAAGGCCCCCCTGTTGGAAAACCTGTTGATTTCCGTATACGGGGAACAGATTTTAACACTCTAAAAGAGCTTGCTAAAGACACCTCAATCTATCTTGAGAGTATCCCTGGAGTGTATGAAGCGAGTGACGATCTAATTTGGGGCAAACCTGAAATCCGTATAAATGTCGATGAGAGAAGGGCTGCAATTTATGGTCTTGATACAACAACAATTGCTAGAGCTATAAGAGCTGCAGCCGAAGGATTGACTGTAGCTCAAACCCGCCTGGGCACTGAGGAAGTAGATATAATAGTCAAATATGACCTCCCTTCAGGAAACCTAAGGTCGCTACTCGAGTCATATCAGATTCCGACCCCTGAGGGTGGATGGGTCCCTCTTAATAACGTAGTTACCATGTCGACTGATCCGAGCATGCTAAATATTTCACGCTATGATATGGAGCGTTCGGTAAGAATTACAGCTGAAATAAATGAACAGGCAACAACCGCAACAGAAGTAAACGCCGAAATATCGGCATTTCTTGATGAGAAGCTGGGCAACTACCCAGGCTACGCATATGTTTTCGGCGGAGAAGAAGAGCAGACAAGGGAATCGCTTGAGAGCATTAAAAGCGCCGCAATCATTGCCATACTTCTTATCTATCTAATCCTGGCCAGCATGCTTAAATCATACACACAGCCCTTTATTATAATGTCCATACTCCCATTTGCGATAACCGGGGTCATGATAGGGATTCTTCTTCGCGGAGACCCCCTTTCATTACCAGCTTTATTTGGAGTAGTTGCGCTTTTGGGAATTGTCGTAAATGACAGCCTGGTTCTAATGACTTTTATAAACAGCCGATCTAAAAAGATGAACAGGATACTCGCTGTCGCTTTATCCGCCAAGCATAGATTCAGACCCATCATACTTACAACGGTAACCACGTTTGGAGGGCTTGCTTCACT
>JAJCZT010000038.1 GCA_029262255.1 Deltaproteobacteria bacterium | reverse complement strand
CGGTACTAACAGCATCTTTATCTCCTCCAATCATTAGGGATAAAGTCCCGGCCTGTGCTCCGATATCTCCTCCGGACACCGGCGCGTCAACAGATGTAGCACCCATGCTCTTGGCTTCTTCATAAATTTCTTCAGACAGTGCGGGCTCAGTCGTAGTCATATCGACTAAGACGCTCCCTTTTTTAAGACCTTCGAAAATCCCATCCCCCCCGAAATACACCTGCCTCACATCTTTAGGAAACCCAACAATTGTAAAAATAACGTCCGCATTCTCTGCCACCTCTTTAGGAGACTTTGCCCACTGCGCCCCTTCGTCAATCAACTGTCTCGCTTTTCTTTTGGTGCGGTTATAAACAACCGCTTTATAGCCTTTTTTTATTAAATGAAGGCACATAGAGCTGCCCATTACCCCGGTCCCAATCCAACCAATAGTAGTTCTTTTCGGGCTTACTTTTAACATTTACATAACCTCCTATATCTGGTGATGATATCAATTTCGGCAAACACTGTAAAGTATCTTGAAAATTTCATGAGACCTTAAATCGTACAAATTATCGCAATTAGCGGCATCCGTTTACAACAGTCGTATTCTTTTGTAAAATACACCCTCAAACATACTCTTAAAGGCAGCGGTATCCCTAATATATGAATCTAAGAAATCTTCTTATAAAACTTGTGGCTATCTTGATAGTCTTTATCGTGTTTTTCGCATTGGGCGAAGTCTTAATCAGGATATATCTTCATTACAACACTGCGTATGACATTGAAATGACCAAATACGCAATGAATCTTAAAAACGATTCGAAAAACGAATTAATAGGCCATGTGCATAAGCCAGGAAAGTCTATGGAACTTATGAACGTGATGGTAGATATCAATTCCGACGGTCATAGGGACAAAGAGTATCCGGTTTCTAAAAGTGATAAGCATAGAATTATTGTTCTGGGAGATTCCCTTACATTCGGCTGGGGCGTTGAGGAGCAAAAAACTTTTGCAACCATTCTTGAGGAAAATCTGAATTCAAGTTATCCAACCGAAATTATAAATTTTGGTACCGGCAACTATAACACTGAGCAGGAAGTTAACCTTTTCATTGAAAAAGGGCTCAAATACAGACCTGACAAAGTAGTTTTATTCTATTTTATCAACGACGCCGAGATTACACCCAAAAAATCCGATCTCTGGTTCCTGGGTTATTCTCATTTTATTTCGTTTTACTGGTCAAGAATCAACTCTATGCTTAATAATTTCTTCCCCTCTAAAAGCTTTAAAGAATATTATGAATCTCTTTATGATGAGGATCAGCAAGGCTGGATAAATTCAAGGACAGCAATTATACAGTTAAGAGATATTTGCCAAAGTAGAGGAATTCAATTCCAGGTTGTGCTTCTTCCGGAGCTTCATGATGTAAACAACGAGATATTTGCCAATGTTTACAACAACTTATCGCTTTTTTTGGAAGAGAATAATATCGACTATCTTAATTTGGCAAAGCTCTTTGAGAACCATCCAAATCAACTAGAATTATGGGTAAGCAATGATGACGCTCATCCAAATGATATTGCGCATAAAAAAATTGCAGAATCAACTTTAGATTTCATTTCAGATAAGGGGAAAGAATAGTGTTTAAAAATTTCATCTCAAGATACAAGTATTATCTTCTTACAGCTATAATAATATTTGTCATATTAACAGCTCTGTTAATTATTTTCTCAGGCGGCCCTCAGAAGGGAGGCTTTAATTATCAAATTTTTTAGTCTCGTCTAGTAGCGCCAATTAAAAAGTGAATAAGTCACCCAACAATCAAGACACTCCTTACGGCCGTGGTAAAGATTTAATTGTTATTTTTATATTGATTCTTGTATTTTCTCTCATCTTAGAGCAAACAATCCGCTTTTACCTCTTTGGGAGCGATTCCTTTAGCTACTACAAAATGAAGAGCGTAGGCTCGATGGGCTATACAGGTTATCTAAAGAAATCTGATATTCCTGAAGTTGTTTATGAGTTTAAACCGGGACTTGATTCATATTTTAAACTCGCTGGCTTTAAAACAAATTCCCAAGGATTAAGAGATAAAGAATACTCGCTCGAGAAACCCGCCGACACGTTTAGAGTAGCTGTCATTGGTGGTTCATTTACAGTGCCGGCAGGAGTTGAGATCGACCAGGCTTTCCACAGTATTCTGGAAAACAGACTAAATCAGGAATTTGCTGATTTAAATTATGAATTTATCAATTTCGGTGTAAGCGGATATAGAATTAACAATAAAATTGCGGCTCTGAAATATAGAGCACTCAAATACAAGCCCGATCTTATATTGCTTATTTTAGATGGCTCTCAATTTACCGAAGATGAGGAAAAAGAATTTAATCCTAAACCAGAGAAGAATCAGTTTTTCCAAAGCTTCACTTACAAGCTGCTATCTAAAATCAAATTACTTAAGAATGACAGAAAACATCAGGAATTTCTCGATGATCATTTGAGAGGTCTAAATAAATTTGACCTGGATCTTCAGGAGCTAAGCAATATAAGCGAGAAAGACAAAGTACCGATCTGTATAGTTGTATTAGACCACGACTATTCGAACTATGAGCTGAGCGGTGAAATACAAAAGCTGGTCGAGAAAAACAATCTGTACTATTCAAACACCATTCCCGCGTTTAAAAACGCTGACCTGAGCGAGCTTACGATATACAAAATAGACATTCATCCTAATACAAGAGCCAATCAGATGTTTGCAGATACAATATACAACGATCTAAAAAAACAATCGCTGTTGGGTAAACAATAAATTATATTAAAAGATCCTCAGCCTTCCGACTCCATCTATCAACCTTCTATTGATGGACGGAATAAATTCTGTAATATATAAGCTAAATTCATACTCCTACTCTGAATTGCCTTTTTTGATA
>JAJCZT010000037.1 GCA_029262255.1 Deltaproteobacteria bacterium | reverse complement strand
CCTATCAATTATAGACTATTGAAAGAGGTTACTCAATAAATCCAGGTTACTAATTATTAACTAGTAATGTCAGAAATCAAGAAACTATAAATGGATTCACGCAGAAAATCCTATACTAATACCCCTCAACCGCTAAAACTTCTTCCATTTGTTTTCTTACTATGGCCATCAGCTCCTCTCTACCTTCTCTACCCTTGGGCAAATGATCTACAGAGATGGGAGGCAATATTTTGATTTTCATCGTACCTGGATTTGGGTGTCTGGATCCTTTAGAAAGTAGTTCGTGCCCTCCGGTAATAACCATTGTAACGACCGGCACCCTGGCCAAAACAGCAATTAAGAATCCGCCTTTTTGAAAAGGTAAAAGCTTTCCGTCTTTACTCCTGGTCCCTTCGGGCGCTACCACTACAGAAGGTCCTGAGCGTATTTTGCCTACTATTTTCTTAACTTCTTTTGTGTCCGAGCTTGAGCCGTCCCTTGCCACCAGATAGTGTCCGGATAATCTGGACACCCAGCCAATAAAAGGAATTTGACCCACTTCCCTTTTCATTATGGCCCGCCAGTCAATCGGGAGAATAGACATATAGGCAAGTATATCGAGAGCACTCTGGTGATTGAACATTATTATGCAGGGTTCTTCCGGCAAGTTCTCAAGCCCTTGTACTTGAAGTCTTATACCACCTGCCCACAGATTGGCCTTTGCCCAGGGTTTTACAGCATAGGGAACCACAAAAGGGCGATAGGTGAGGGATAGAATTATCCCGATGATACCGAAGAAAGTTGTAAAGACCACAAAAACGATTGCGCAATATATTGTTCTGATCATAATGGGTTAAAAAAAATCCTTATATTGGTCTTATTGGCTAGTAGATTTATCCGTAACGTAATATTTGTCAAGCAGATAACATCCTAAGCCCCGACGGGACTATCTCAATTCTATGAGTCCCTTCTTCTAGATAAAAAGGCTCACCATCCATATGGGCAGGTATTCTCGTTTCTAATGAAATTTCCATATTTGTAGCTCTTATAATCTCAACTTCATTCAAATCGGAATGAGATCCTTCCAACACCTTGGGTATTTTAATTAGCCTGTTAATTATGGACATGTCCTTAATTATATGGAAATCGAGCAACCCGTCGTCAATTTTAGCCTCAGGCGCTAGTTTAAACTTGCCCCCTTGATAGAGCCCGTTTGACGCGCCTGTGAGTAAAAGTGTCCCTCTATAATTCCAATCATCAATTTTCACTTGTACGGGGAACCCCTTAAAGGTCAACGCCTCCTGGACAGATCCCAAGAGATATCCAAGCTGTCCCCTCAATAGTTTTAATTTTTTAAACCTATGTGAGACAGCGCCGTCAAGACCAATACCAAGACCGTTTATAAAATATTTATCTCCGAGTTTTCCTACATCGACCGCCCTTTCCTTCCCAGAGAATACAGTCTCAATAGCAAGCCTAGTGTCTAGGGGAATCGAGGCGGCTTTTGGGAAATCATTTCCGCTTCCCGACGGGACAACGCCAAAAACCGCCGAGGATCCGATAAGTCCGTTGACAACTTCATGGGAGGTTCCGTCCCCTCCCACCGATATAATATGAGTGAAACCCTGTGTCACAGCATCTTTTGCAAATTCGGTAGCCTGCCCTGCCGCTGAGGTAAATTTAAATTCACAATGAACATTTTTATTCTCAATTATATCTTCAATCATGTTAAACGCGTTATTGGTTCTTCCATGCCCGGCTGTTGGGTTAATGATGAATATATAATTTAGCTCTTTCAATATTCCCTCTTTGCTGTAGAATTCCCATACAGTTTACCACAGTATTATTTTTTGTTTTCAACCGGTTTATAAAACTCAAAACTTGATAAACACCATATTTTATGTTAAATAAGTTCGTTTATCTGGATAGGTGGTTTGCAAAAAAACAGGAGGCATTTTTAATGGCAGAAGAAACACAACCGTCCGTACAACAGGCCAATGAAGCAGTTAGCATGAAACAGCTTCTTGAGGCAGGAGTTCATTTTGGGCACCAGATAAGTCACTGGAACCCTAAAATGAAGGATTATATATTCGGCAACAGAAACGGCATTCACATAATAGACCTTCAACAAACCGTAGGTTTATTTAAAAAGGCCTACAACTTTGTTAGAGATGTAGCCGCAGAAGGTGGTGAAGTACTGTTTGTGGGAACAAAAAAACAAGCTCAAGGTATTATTTCGGAAGAAACAGTGAAATCCGGTATGCCTTATATAAATTCTCGCTGGTTGGGCGGCACACTCACAAACTTTCCTACGATCCGTGCAAGGGTAGATTATCTACTTGAGCTAAAGAAGCTCGAAGAGGAAGGACAGATGGATCATCTTCCTAAAAAAGAAGTAAAGAACCTAAAAAGAGAGATGCAAAAATTAGAGCATTTATTAGGCGGAATCGTAAAGATGAAGAGCCTTCCTCAGGCTTTATATATTGTCGATACTAGAAAAGAGCACATCGCTGTAAAGGAAGCCAGAACATTGGGAATCCCAATTGTAGCGGTCGTAGACACTAACTCTAATCCCGCTGATGCGGATGTTATAATCCCGAGCAACGACGACGCAATCAGAGCAATTAAGTTATTCACATCGAGAATATCTGATGCGTGCATCGAAGGAAAGCACATATACGAGCAAAAACTACAGGCTGGGGAAGTTGTCAAAAAAGAGCAGGAATCAAAGATAGTAGTAGAAAGAAAAGTTTTTGTATTCAAGGAATACGGAGAAGAAGGAGCGAAGGAGGGTTCAACCTCTGTAGCAGTATCTGAGGCCACTCCTGGTGAAGCAGCAGCAAAGCCTGCGGAACAACCCGCTGCCATACAAACAGAAAGTCAGCCGGCAAAAAGTTCTGATACTCCTGTACAACCAGTTGTTTCAGCGGAAGCAACGGAAAACACTGATGTGGAGACACAAAGTCCTGCACCAGAACCTGAAGTAGAAATTAAGAAGGAGGATTAGATTTAATATGGGCGAGATTACAGCACAGATGGTCAAAGAGCTTAGAGACTCAACAGGGGCTCCTTTCATAGACTGCAAACAAGCTTTAGAAGAAGTTTCAGGAGACTTGGATAAGGCTCTTGATGTACTTAAAATTAAAGGTGTTGCAAAAGCATCTAAAAAAGTGGGGAGAGACACTCCTGAGGGAACGGTAACTTCATATGTTCATGCTGGAGGAAAAATTGGCGTAATGGTCGAAGTTAACTGTGAGACCGATTTTGTAGCCAAAAACGAAGAGTTTCAGGCATTCGCAAGAGAAGTCGCAATGCAGATTGCCGCCGCAAACCCTAAATACATAAGCAAAGAAGAAATACCTGAAGCAGAACTTGAGAGAGAAAAAGAAGTAATGAAGGCTCAGGTTATAGAATCTGGCAAACCCGCAAATATTGCGGAGAAAATCGTCGAAGGAAAGGTAGAAAAATTCTTCCAAGAAGTATGTCTACTAAATCAAACCCATATCAGAGATTCCAAAGTAACAATTAATGACATCTTACAGGCATTAATTGCAAAGATTGGGGAGAATATCAAAGTTAGAAGGTTCACAAGGTTTCAATTAGGCGAACCCCTTGATTAACAAAGAGGTCCCTAAACAAAGAAAACTATGACTCCTCCAGAAACTCCAGCCAAGCCAAAATATCGCAAAGTCCTTCTGAAGTTAAGTGGGGAAGCGCTTCAGGGTCAACAAGGATACGGAATCTGCGCTGAGGTTCTTGACACCATTTCCGAGGAAATAGGTGAGGTCAACAAACTCGACATTGAATTAGCTATTGTTATTGGCGGCGGAAACATATTCAGAGGAGTAGCCGGTGCATCAAAAGGAATTGACAGATCCACCGGAGACTACATGGGTATGCTTGCAACCGTAATGAATGCGCTAGCGCTTCAGGATTCACTAGAGAAGAAAGGCATCCACACCAGAGTACAAACCGCTCTCAATATAGAGCAGGTTGCTGAACCTTATATAAGAAGGCGCGCGGTAAGACACCTTGAAAAAGGAAGGGTCGTAATATTTGCAGCCGGCACGGGAAACCCGTTTTTCACTACTGATACCGCAGCTACTCTAAGAGCTTTAGAGATAGGGGCCGACTTAATACTTAAAGCGACCAGGGTTGACGGTGTATACGACAAAGACCCTTTAGAATATAAAGACGCGGTTAAATTCAAGAAATTAACCTATATGGAAGTGTTAAAAAAAGAATTAAAGATCATGGACGCAACTGCAATCTCCTTATCCATGCAAGGGAATATACCTATAATAGTGTTTAATTTATTTGAAAGTGGTAATATTAAGAATGTTATAATGGGAAGTGAAATAGGGACTATTGTAAGGAGCGATAAAAATGTGTGACGAAATGCTAGGAGACATTCTGAAAGATACTGAAGACAGGATGAATAAAACTTTAAGCGCATTTAACACTGAACTCACTCAAATAAGGACCGGCAGAGCAACGTCTGCATTAGTAGACCACATCATTGTAGATTATTATGGAGTGGAAACTCCCATTAATCAGCTGGCCACTGTTTCTATACCAGAACCAAGAACTATCTTAATTCAACCCTGGGATGTTAGTGCAATTCCCGGAGTTGAAAAAGCCATTATGAAATCAGAACTTGGTATCAATCCTTCAAACGACGGGAAAGTAATCAGACTCGGCATTCCGACTCTTACTGAGGAGAGAAGAAAAGAATTAGTAAAATACGTAGCCAAGGTTTCTGAAGAGTTCAGGGTTTCAATCAGGCAAATCAGGCACGACGTTAACCATTTCGTTAAAACGTTGGAGAAAGAAGAGGGGCTGCCGGAAGACCGCGTTAAAAAGAATCTTGAAAATGTCCAGAAGATTAC
>JAJCZT010000036.1 GCA_029262255.1 Deltaproteobacteria bacterium | reverse complement strand
TGTTTCCATAAGTTTGTGAAAAACCAGAATCTCGGCGAATACACTTGCCGTTTCAGCAGTAGTAAGCGGGGTGTCCGATTGGAAATATCCCTGCTGTCTGGATAAGTATTGATGCACCCCATGGCCTAATTCATGGGCCAGAGTCATAACATCTCTCATTCTTCCGGTGTAATTGGTGAATACATAGGGATGTGCGCTAGGCACAGTGCCGTGGCTAAACGCCCCGCCGCGTTTTCCATCTCTTACCTCTGCATCAATCCAGCTCTTATCAAAAAATTTCTGTGCGATGTTCGCCATCTTAGGGGAGAAGTTGTGAAAGGAATCGAGGATTATTTCCTTGCTCTTTTTGTAGTTTATGATCTCTGAGTCGTGAAAAATCGGTGCATAGCGGTCATAGTCGGAGAATTTCTTTATACCCAGAAGCTTTTTCTTAAGGCTGTAATAAGTATCGACCATATCATAGTTTGTTTCACAGGAAGTCATCAGAGAGTCCAGTGTTTCTTTATTTATTTCGTTGCTTAAATTCCGCGAATCCATAGGGTCCTCAAATGATCTTAGGCGGTCATTAAGCGAATGGTCCTGAACCAGTGTATTGAAAATATAGGTTAATACGTGAGCGTTTTCTTTAAGTCCCAGGGTAAGACTCTTTGCCCCCGCTTTTCTCTTGTTACGATCCGGATCATAGAGTAGGGCCAGTATTTCAGTTTCAGAAAGTGATTGTTGCTTGCCATCGAGTTTTATCTTGAAACGGATATTGTTTAAAATTTCATCAAATAAACGTTTAAAAGCACGTGAGCCTGTGTTGGCTTTTTCGTCCAGTATTTTTTCCTCAACCTCGCTTAGTCTATGGGGTTTGTAGCGTCTTTCCTGCTCTAAGAAGTGCTTGTACGGCGACAGGATTTTGTTGCCGAGTAAGGAACCCACTTTTTTGTTGCTTAATTTGATCCATTCAAGTTCAAAAAACATTAAATGTTTTCTTGCCTCGGTTGATTTCTCCTGGATCATCTGTAAAAAAGCCCCGTTTTCCGGGTTCCCTGTATTTCCTGCGAAGACCAGATATGCGAATGACAGCAGTTTCCCTATTCTTTCAGATGTCTCCTCCAGGTCCTCAACAGCGCTAAAAAGAAACCGTGGAGTAAGCTTCTGGGAATTTATTTTACCTCTGTACTTTTTTTCAAACGCCTCCGATTTTACGAATAAATCTTTTATATCCCTTTGTATTTTTTTATCTTTAAGACCCGAGTATAGATCGGATAAGTCCCAAGTTATGCCCTCAGCCCCGGATTTCTTCGCTCTTGCCGTTTTAGCCATTTATATGTCCTCTTGATTATTAAATACGATAGATATTAATATGATTTTAATTAGCGTTATGAAAACTTGTAAAACTATCTTTAGTTTTCAAGCTCTTCTTTGACGATCTTGTTTACCGCCGATCCGTCTGCCTTGCCCTTTACCAAAGGCATTAAAACTTTCATTACTTTCCCAATGTCCTTCATGCTTTGAGCCTGAGCCTGACCTATAGCACTTTTTACCGCGGCTCTTATCTCATCCTCACTCATTTGCTGAGGCATGTACTTCATCAGGATTTCAATTTCAGCTTTTTCCTGCTCCGCAGCATCGGGTCTGTTCACTTTTTCAAACTCGCGGGCTGCATCTCTTCGTTTCTTAATCTCCGCCCCAACAACACTAACAACATCTTCGTTTGTAAGCTCCTCTTTCTTATTGTCGATCTCTTTGTTCTTTAAAGCGGACTGAAGCATCCGCAAAACAGACAACTCAAGAGCGCTTCTGCTTCTGAGTGCGTTTTTTAAGTCTTGGGGTATTTGTTCTTTTAAACCCATATTCCTCTCCAATGATTTAGTGCAACTTAGTTTAACTGGAACACTCGGTTATTAATATTAAATTCAGCCGTCTTCTTTCTCAATAGTAAATATGTCGGGAAGATTACGCCCCTTTTCCGCCAAATCGGTGCCATAGCCGACAATAAATTTATCGTCTATCTCAAATCCAACATAGTCGACAGTTATATCTATCTCTCTGCGCTTTTTTTTCTTAACTAAAGCGCAGGTTTTATATGAAGCAGGATTTTTAGAAAGAATGTTTTCTCTTATAAAATCTAAAGTCCCGCCGGTATCTACTAAATCCTCCACCAAAAGTACATCTCTACCTTTTAGCGAGGCCTCAATGTCCGTTATAAGCTCAATCTCCCCCGCCTCGGTCCCTTCTTTATAGCTCGAGACTCTTACAAAATCAATTTCAGCCTTGATTTCAATATGGCGTATAAGATCGGCTAGAAATATAAAGCTACCTTTAAGAACTCCAATTATAATAAGGTCTTTATCTTTGTAGTCTTGTGTAATAGTTTTGCCAAGCTCGCTTACTTTTTTTGATATTTCAGATGATTCTATAAGTATTTTTATCTTTCTTCCGTTAATTTCAGTAATCATGGATTTTAGTTTATATGATAATTTGAGGCTGACCAACCAAACAGCTAATTGAATTCCTTCGAGCACCGGGCCATTGACTAAAGTTCCTGATATTCTATATTTTTGAGCGACAAACTTGTCCTATTAAAAAGAGGTGTTTAACCATTGAGTTTTAAAAAACCACAAGAGCAGCTTGAAATTATTAAACGCGGCACATCTGAAATCATCTCAGAGGAAGAGTTCCTATCAAAGCTAAAAAGATCAGCTGAGAAAAATGAGCCTCTTAGAATTAAGGCCGGATTTGATCCGACAGCTCCCGATCTTCATCTGGGGCACTGCGTACTTTTAAAGAAATTAAGAGAATTTCAGAATTTAGGACACACCGTTTTATTTCTTATCGGTGACTTTACCGCAATGATAGGTGACCCCTCTGGAAGATCAGAGACCAGACCACCGCTTACGGAAGCTGAAATTAAGCAAAACGCCAAAACTTACGAGAGGCAGGTTTTTAAAATACTTGACCGGGACAAAACTGAGGTTGTTTTTAACTCTGCCTGGCTTGCCAAGATGAGTGCCGCCGAGCTGCTTAAGCTCTCAACTCTTGGGAACGTAGCCAGGATGCTTGAGAGGGACGATTTCAATAAACGCTACAAGAGTGGGGTCTCAATTTCGATTAACGAATTCTTATACCCTCTTATCCAGGCCTATGATTCGGCTCAGATACATGCCGATGTAGAGTTTGGCGGTACGGACCAAACATTTAATATACTGCTTGGGCGGGATGTGCAGAGACATTTTAACCAGGTTCCCCAAGTGGCGATTCTCTTGCCAATCCTGGAGGGTCTCGATGGTGTTAGGAAGATGTCCAAATCCCTTGGAAATTATATAGCAGTAGAGGACAACGCGGTGGATATTTTTGGCAAGGTAATGTCTGTATCGGATGACTTAATGTGGCGTTACTACGAACTCTTAACGTACCGAACGGATGAAGAAATTAAGGAGCTAAAATCAGGACATCCTATGGATGCAAAGAAAGCTCTCGCATTTGAGTTGACCACGTGGCTTCAGGGTGAGGACGAGGCTTTAAAAGCAAAGGGGGATTTTGATACCAAGTTCTCAAACAGAGAGTTTCCCGAGGACGCAAGAGAAGTCCGTCTTGACAAAGACGATAACAGGACAGTTCTTGATTTAGTGGTCCAATCCTCCAAAAGCCTCAAAAGCAGGGGAGAGGCAAAGAGATTGATACTTCAGGGCGGTGTGAGCATTGAGGGGGAGAAGGTAACGGATATTAACGAGCTGGTTCCTAACTTGGGATCACTTCAGGTACGGATCGGTAAAAAAGAATTTGTGGTTATTAAAATAGCATAGAAACAAGTGAGCCTATAAGCCGAATTCTGTCTTGGACAATCATTCATCTGGGACACTCATTACTGAGCGCCTCAAGCGACATACCCGGAAGCTTAAGACGGGCCGCCTTATTTTTCCTGAGAAAAAGCACTTCCCTATTTTGTCTTTCTCCGAGCGGGGTTTACCGTGCCGTGTGTTGTTGCCAACCCACGCGGTAGTCTCTTACACTACCTTTTCACCCTTACCGGTTCTTCATAGCGAAAAACTTAGGCGGTTTGTTTTCTGTGGCACTTTCCATTGCCTCGCGACACCTGGGTGTTACCCAGCGCTCTGCCCTCTGGAGTTCGGACTTTCCTCCAGTTTCTGCATTAATGCAAAAACCAGCGATTGCCCAGCTCACTTGTTTCTATATTTAAAGATATTCATCGATTGCCAGGTTTGCAAGTCTATCCGCTTCGTGGTTAAGCTCTCTTGGGATGTGCTGTATCGTTATATTCTTAAAGTTTTGTAACAGATGCTTGGCTTTTTTGTTAAGTGTAAGGATTTCCGGATGACGGACCTTCCAGACTCCGTTAATTTGGTTGGCTACCAATAGTGAGTCGGTAAAGATTTTTATTTGTTTATCTTTAAGGTCGTTTGCTGATTCAAGCGCTGTAATAAGGGCTGTATATTCTGCCTGATTGTTAGTTTGTGTTCCTAAGTACTTCTTTATTTCACGCTCTTTATTTTTAGTCTCCCGGATTAGAACTCCTATTCCGGAATTGCCTGGGTTTCCCCTCGCGGCGCCGTCAATGTATATCTCTACAGGGCTATTATCCAAATCCTCTATGGGGAGTCTATTCTGTCTCAGTTTCACTCTTTGATTCTTCTTCGCAGTAAAGGATTTTCTTGCAACTTGGACACTGTATGATTCTTGATAGAGTCAATATTTCATTAAACAGCTGCGCAGGAAGATTCATGTTGCATCCCGTGCACACCTCATTTTTAGCAATGGCAAGCACTTCTCCATTTTTTGTTTTAATCTTTTCGTAGAGGGGAAGTATTTCCGGACTTATTGTTTGTATAAGTTTTACTTTTTCTTCCACCTTTGGTTCATAAACAATTTTTATTTCCTCTAATTTCTCTTTATAATCGCTGATCTTTTCTTGGTAATCGTTTTCTTTTTCTGCTAACTCTTCACTCTTTTTAGTAATTTGAGCTTCAAGTTTTTCAATCTTTTCCATCTCGTCCAAAAGTTTTTCTTCTAGGTCATAACTCATTCTTTTGGTCTCTGCGATTTCTTTCTGTAGAGCCTGGTATTCCTTATGGGTCTTTATTTCAAAAAGTCTTTCTTCAGACTTTTTTATCGTTTCTTCATTCTGGCTTAGCCCATTCTCTAGTTCTGATTTTACTTTTAGGAATTCTTCTTTCTTGTTATTAATATCTAATATTGATTCTTTTGAGGATTGAAGTTCTTGTTCAAAGTCGGATATTTTTTTTGGGTATTCTGTTAAGTGTACTTCTAGTTCGCTAAGCTCCATATCTATCTGTTGGAGCACCTCGAGAACTGAGATTTGCTCTCTCATTTATCCCTCCATACCGCGTTTGTCGTATATTTTGAATAATTATACTTAGTGGAACTTCTTTGGGGTGAAAAAATCACCTGGATGTTAATAATTGGGTAGTTTGTTATCGCGTCTTTTTTATCCATAAAGTAATGAAAAACTGTGAAGTAATGAAAAATTGTTAATTTCTGGGCCCACCCGGACTCGAACCAGGGACCAACGGATTATGAGTCCGCCGCTCTAACCAACTGAGCTATGGGCCCTCTGTATGATTTAGCAAACTAACTATTGTAAATAACTATCCTACCTTGTCAATACATTTTAGTGAGTCTACAAAAATTAAGGATATTAGAGCTATAAATATCCCCGGAATTTAGGACTTCTTCTTTAAGGCCAATTATTAAAAATAAGGGATCTTGAACCAGGATTTATTTTCTAGATGCGTAATTCTTTGTTTTGAGATGCTTATAGTATTCAAGCACTTTTGAAATATAGTTAGTTGTTTCAGGGTAAGGAGGGATCGTGAAGCCGTGTTTTATTACAGAGCCTTTACCCGCATTATAAGCGGCGAGAGATAACTTAAGGTCTCCGTCAAAGTAATCAAGTAAATCTTTTAGATGTTGAACTCCACCCTCCATGTTCTCTTTAGCGTCAAACGGGTCATCAACCCCATAATCACTTGCCGTCCCCGGTATTAGCTGCATGATTCCCTGAGCGTTTTTTGGAGATACGGCATCGGGATCGAAGTTTGATTCAGCTTTTATGACTGCTTTTACCAGATAAGGGTCTACGTCGTGTTTTTCACTAATCAGTATAATATCCCTATCATATTCTGTTGCAAAGCTGTTTGATATATTTGCTCCGCTTCCGGGTTTAACTATTTTATATTTTGCAAGTGCGGAGCGGTTGAAAACCACTGTTGGCATTTTATTGTTACACTCAAGCGTCTCATGATTCCCGGATCTTTCTATAAGAATCATACAGTTTGAAATCTCGAGCACCTTAACATTCTCTGTGTTAATGAGATCCAGGGTGTCCCCTTCCATATATTTCCCAAGCTCTCCGGTAACCGGATTTTTTATCAATGCTTTTGTAGCTGTTCCCTGAGTAATTGTTCCTAAGAGAATCAGATGTAAGCTAGATTTAGAGACTTCCACGGAAAGCAATTCATTCTCGTCGGTCGCCTGCAGGCCGTCGTCGGCAAAAGTGCCGTACGTATCTATCGAATAGGATGTGTTCGCTTGAATTAAAAGTAATATTGGAAACGCTAGTACCAACAAGAGGATTTTGTTCATATATGCTGCTCAATACAGTCTATATTTAGAATATATGATTAACCCGAAGAAGTAAACAATAAAGATTTGCTTACGATTTGCTGCTCTTTCCCGCATTTTTAACGAACCTTCGGTTCTAGTTCGAAATCTAAGCTTGTACGGCTCTTCGGTCGGTATAAATAAAAACAAGAGCTATGTCTGTACTTGAACAGCACATAGCCCTTAGTCTTGTGAATTTAATAATGCCAGTTTTTGGATTCTTAAAGCCGGGGAAATGCTCTTTGTTTACCTAATCGGTTACTACTACTTCTTTTTTATGGGATAGAACTTGTATGATTTAACTTCTTTCCCGTCTTTGGTCTTTTTCACTGTTCCTATCGTTACACCCATTTTCTCGCCTATTTTAAGACTTTCAGGGTCATCCACTTCAACTTGCGCCATGACTCTTACTTTTTCCGGAAAGTCGACCAATGCCAACGCGTATGGTACTGGAAACTCCGGCATGCTTCTTCTTACGACTGTGAAGGAATGAAGCTCTCCTTCAGCACTAAGCATCTTCTCTTCTATTTCGTCTGAAAAACTTATGGGGTCAGCCATGTATTTAGGAAAGGTATAATTATCGGATTCCTTTGAATAGCCTGCAACCAGCCTGACTTTACCAGCGTCATCAAATGCAAATAGTTCGGGAAACATAACTTCTTCGTTTTCTAAATTCTGAGCCATAACCGCAACATCTCCTTAGGGAAATTTAATGTGGAATATATATTACATCCATTTTTAATTAAGTCTAGAGGTTATCATGACCGCGTTTGTAAACGTTCAAAAATGTTTGTAGAATAAAGCCCGGTGAGTCAAATAGTTCCAAGAGCGCTTACAATTGCGGGTTCAGATTCCAGCGGCGGCGCTGGGATTCAGGCCGATTTGAAGACATTTGCTGCCTTAGGAGTTTTCGGCATGTCCGCCGTAACTTCTGTTACCGCCCAGAATACACAATCAGTCTTGGGTATAAACAATTTATCCCCTGAGTTTATTGAGCTTCAGATAGACGCGGTCGTAAAAGACATAGGGGTTGACGCGGTAAAAATCGGTATGCTCTCGACCAAAGAGATTGTCTCGTGCGTAGCTGGAAAAATAAGTGAGCACGGATTAAAGAACATCGTATTAGATCCGGTGATGATAGCAAAGGGTGGAGATGTTTTGTTGGAATCAGATGCTGTGCAAACATTAATTAAGGAGCTTTTGCCTCATGCTTTCGTAGTCACGCCTAATATTCCCGAAGCAGAGGTGATTTCCAACATAGAGATTTCCTCAATAGGGGCTATGAAAGAAGCAGCCCGAAAAATAAAATTGTTAGGTCCTGAAAATGTTCTTATAAAGGGCGGGCATCTTGATAAATCCTCTGACGCCATAGATGTTCTATATGACGGTGATGATTTCCATGAATTTAAATCTGCAAGGATTGAAACTAAAAACACTCATGGCACCGGGTGTACGTATTCGGCAGCGATTTGTGCAGGATTGGCCAAAGGGTATCCGACAGTTAAAGCTGTAAAAGAAGCAAAAGACTATGTAACATTTGCTATACAAAATTCATTTGATCTTGGTAGTGGACACGGTCCTTTGAATCATTT
>JAJCZT010000035.1 GCA_029262255.1 Deltaproteobacteria bacterium | reverse complement strand
GATTATGGCATCTGGGTTTTGCGTCTGTAGAAGTAGGCTCTGTTCTTGAATATGGCCAGCCGGGCAACCCAAAGCCCCGGCTTTTTATGGTCTCCTCGGGAGTGGCTATTAACTGGCTCGCTTTTAACAGCCCCGGGATGGGCATAGTCGCAAAAAATCTGGATAAGTATAAGGGGACCGGTATCCCGATTGGAATAAGCCTGGGACTAAATAAAGATGTGGATCATTCAGATGCTCCAAGAGCATACGCTGCCGTTGCAAAGAAAATGTACGGTTATGCGGGTTACTTTGCCATAAATGTAAGCTCACCCAATACTCCCGGTCTTAGAAAACTCCAGGAAAAGGAACAGACGGTAGACATCATAAAAGCCGTGAATCAGGCAATGGATGAGTGTGGTGTCAGGAAACCTCTTTTTGTAAAAATCGCCCCTGATCTTAGCTATGAAGCGGTAGATGAAATACTAGATGTTGCCCTGGGGCATTCGGTAACCGGCATAGTAGCCTCCAACACTACGGTTAACGCGGATCTCAAAGGTAAATATGGAGCCAAATGGAGAGACAGCCCCGGCGGTTTAAGTGGTGATGATGAAGACTATAGAAGAATGACAACTGAAATGATCTCTCATATCTACAGCCAAGCCGGAGACAAGCTCGATATAATAGGGGTCGGCGGGATCAAAGACGCACAGACCGCGCTTGAGAAAATAAAGGCCGGCGCAAAAGCTCTTCAGCTTGTAACGGCAATAAGAGGGGAGGGCACTGTAGTCGCCGGAAAGATAAACCGGGGGATCGCAGCTTATATGGATCAGGAGGGGATTTCTTCTCTTAAAGAGATAGTAGGCGCTGATTCTAAGAAATAGTGCTTACGTCCTATAATGGGCGTTTATCTTTACGTACTCAAACGTTATATCGCTTGCAATTACAAAAGAGCTCGCCTTGCCGCATTTTATATTTAGCGTGATATCGAATTTGGTGTTTTGAAGTATTTTCTGCGCTTTCTTCTCATCCATTACTTCTTTTGAGTTACTTAGTATTTTCTGATCTCCAAAAAATAAATCTATTTTGTTCGGATCAAAGTTTACTCCAGCCCTACCTGCTGCTGCTACTATCCTGCCCCAGTTCGGGTCTTCCCCAAAAAAAGCGGTCTTTACAAGAAGAGAAGTGCCCAGTGTTCGGGCTATTTTTTCAGCGTCCTTTTCAGTCTTGGCACCCTTTACAATAATCTTTGCAACTTTAGTTGCACCTTCTCCGTCCTGCACTATCATCTCTGCAACTTCAGTTGCAACTTCAGTAACCGCACTCTCAAATTTCTTGTATTCAGCCCCGCTTTCCCCAATAGCGGTGTTGCCTAATTTTCCATTGGCCAATAATAACACCGTATCATTAGTGGACGTATCGCCGTCAACTATGATCTTGTTAAAGGAGTTGTTAACAGAATTCTTAAGCGCTTTAGATAATGCTCTTTTCCCGATATTGATATCGGTAAGAATATAGGCCAGCATTGTCGCCATATTGGGCGCTATCATGCCCGCGCCTTTTCCAATGGCAACTACCGTGCCTTTTTTGTTCCCGATTTTTATTTGAGTCGACGCATACTTAGGAAACGCGTCTGTTGTCATTATTCCCTGAGCCACGTCCGGGAGGCCATCCTCTCTTAGATCTTTCACAAGTTTAGGCAGAGCTCTCTTCATTTTGTCTATCGGCAGCCGTCCACCTATTACACCGGTTGATGAAGGGATAACTAAGCTCTCACCAATGCCGAGTTCATTCGCGGCATGCTTTGAGGTCAGGATCGAATCTTTGAGCCCTTCTTTGCCGGTAAATGCGTTAGCAACACCACTGTTGATAAGAACAGCCTGGCAATAGCCGCTTTTTATTCTGTCCATTCCTACCAATACAGGTGGAGCTTTTACAATATTCGTTGTAAACACACCGGCCGCTTTAGCCGGGACCTCTGAGAATATTAGCGCAAGGTCTTTCTTTCCTTTCTTTTTAACACCCGATGATACTCCGCTTCCTAAAAAACCCGGGACCTTTATCATAGTTTGAGCTCCTCTATGAACCTTGCAGACTTTAACTCTTTTTCTGTGTGACGCTGTGTAAACTTTGTAAAAAGTTTTATATATTCTAGCACTTTTTCAAGGTTTGATTCCATTAAGTCACTATCTAAGAGAAAATTCTTAGAAAAGATAAAACTGTTTTTTCTCTTCCCAACGCACTCAAAACATACTGAACCGCCTCCGTTAATGCTGAAATAAGAATCTCCTTCTATAGGGTTTTCACACTTAGCGCATGCCTCTATACTTGGTTCATAACCTGAAATTGAAAGCGCTTGTAACTGGAATTGTAGAACAATGGGCAGGGGACTTCTTTTAGAATTTAGGTTCGAGAGAGCCTCTATTAAAAGCTCGAACAGCTCTTCATTAGGAGATTCCTTTGGAATTAAAGCATCTGTAGTTTCGAGCATTAAACTCCCCAAAGCAAAAAGTTCAACATCTTCTATAAAGTTCTGGAAAACCTGGATTGTTTCAGTGTCTTCAAGGAATCTAAGCTCCTTTGCGCTATCTTTGAACATGACCCTAAAATGTACAAACGGTTCAAGTCTTGCTCCAAAGCGCTTCATACTTTTTTTTGCATTTTTCGCGATCCCGCTTATTTTCCCGAGATCTTTGGTAAATATGCTCAGTATATAATCAGCGTCACCGTAAGGAGCCTTACGCAGCAAGAGGGCTTCAGAGGTATTCATAGAATGCATATTATTCCCTATAAGTGAATGTTTAGCTATAAATTATAACAATATTCAAAATCCGGTCTTTTGAGTTAATTAGTTTTCAAGGTTTTCTTTATAAAAGAGCGCAGGAGCAGCATTTGCTCATATGCTAGTTTCTGACCGGTCAGGGCGACCCCGTAAGCAGCCGCTAAAAGAATTACCGAGACCGGAACAAGCCAGAGACCGTAAGCGTCCAGTCCCAGCCACAACTGGCAAAGCCCGAGTGCTAAGCCCCCTATCCCGAGTAGAACGGCAAATCCGTAAAATGCTGCGAACATAGTCCACAAAGCTGAGCGGGGTCCTAAAGTACATCTGATTTCTGTCTCCCCCTCTATTTCTTCAACGTCGAGGCTTAGCTCGGGCGACCAAAAATGACAGTCCCTTTCACTTATCGAAATAACAACAAGAGGTTTTACAAATTTACCTTCTAATTCTGAAGGCATATTCCTCAAAGACTCTCTTAACTTTGTTAAGACTTCATCTTTTTTAAGCGCGACTGAGAATGTATAGCGTGGGCGTATTTGAACTTTATTCATATTAGGAGAATTATAAACGATATATTCCTATAATACTTACGTTATGGAACGGTATTTGGTTTTAGATATTTAGTCAATCTCATAAAATCAGCATGGCGATAAATAGATAAAACACCGAGCCGAAGATGTCGTTGAACATGGTGAGGAAAGGCCCTGAAGCGGCTGCGGGGTCAAAGTCCAGTCGATGAAGAACTAGCGGAGCCGCCACCCCTATAAAAGATGTTGCCAGAGTTGCAGAAACCATAGCGATAAATACAGCTAGAGCGAGTCTTCCAACCTCAGGCTGATTATAGCTTATTAAAGCGCCTATAACGGCTGCAATAATTCCGCACATAAGCCCCAGAGCAAGACCTACTTTCATTTCAGAGATCACTAGTTTAAACATCTGCTTTAAGTTTATTGTTCCCATTCCAAGACTTCTTATTATAATTGTTGTGGTTTGAAGCCCAACATTTCCGCCCGTTGCCATAATTGCAGGCATAAAAGCGGCTAATATTGCGACTTTCACAAGTGTAGGCTGGAATGCGTATACAATAATAAATGCTATAAATAGCTCCCCTACAAGAGTAAGAAGAAGCCATGGGGCCCTTAGTTGTATCCTTGTCATCGTAGGCGTATAAATTGGATGGAGGCTGTCTCCAACTCCTGCCATTTGCAGCATATCCTCTGATGCTTCCTCCGTTATAACATCCAATACATCGTCTGCGGTAATTCTTCCGATAAGAACCCCTCTGCCGTCCACAACGGGCAGGGAAAGTATGTCATATTTCTGAAATATCTTCGCTACGTCTTCCTGGTCTATATAAGGCGTTACAGTAACCTCGACAGGTTCCATAATTTTATTAACTTTAGTACCCGGTGTGGCTAATACTAGTTTGCTGAGTGAGATTTGCCCCAATAGCTTGTCGTGCTCGTCAGTTACAAATATAAGGTGAAAGTCTTCAACCTCGTCAGCTATTAGGCGTATCCAGTTGATTGTATCTTGGACTGTAGAGTTTTGACTGATCTTAACAAGCTCGGTCTGCATGATACCGCCCGCGGTATCGTCCGGGTATTTAAGAAGCGGTGTTACATCCTTTGCCTCCTCAGGGTCCATCTTATCAAGGACTGTTTTGGCTGTTTGCTCAGGAAGCTCACCTAGTAAGTCAGCGGCATCATCAGAATCCATCTCGTCTGCAATATCGGCGATCTTCTCCGCGTCGAAATTCTCTAGAATGTCTTCTCTTTGCTCCGGGTCTAGTTCTAAAATTACTTCTGAAGCTGTTTCGTTATCCAGAGCTTCTAAGATTTTAGGATGATCTTTGGGGTCAAGAGTCTGTAGAATGCTTGCTATTTCTGAAGGGTGTATTTTGGATAAAGCTTCGCTGATCCGTTCAATATTTCCCTGTGTTAAGTCTTCGGAAATTCTTTGGGCGAGCTCAGGTCTAGACATGTTATATCACCCCAAGTGAGTTAGTTGGTTATTCTATAGAAGAACAAGTAAAAGTAAAGCAAATCATACGATTTATCAGGTAAAATCCATTAGCCCCAATGAATAAAATAAAAGACTACATGAGCTTTCTAAAATTTGAGCATACGCTCTTTTCTCTGCCGCTTATATTTGCCGGAACCTTTCTTGCGGCCAAAGGTGTTCCCGATTGGAAGTTGTTGGTTCTGATTGTTCTTGCCGGTACGGGGGCGAGGACTTCGGCTTTAGCAATAAATCGAATTTTGGACCGGAAAATAGATGCGCTGAATCCCCGAACGGAAGATAGAGAGTTGCCGTCAGGCAAGATCAGTTTATTCAAAGCTTATGGTGTAACAGTGCTGGGGCTTATCCTTTACTTTGTATCAGCTTATCTGATCTGTGATTTAGTTTTGTATCTTTCTCCGATACCGCTTGTTGTCTTTATTGTTTACCCTCTGATGAAGCGCTTCACCCCACTGTGTCATTTCGGAGTAGGGCTTGGTCTTGCGCTGGCCCCGCTGGGCGGCTGGATCGCTGTAACATGCTCATTTGATGGAATTTTGCCCGCTGTTATCCTCTCGCTTTTTACCTTATGCTGGGTTTCGGGGTTCGATATTATTTATGCTACTCTCGATGAGGAATTTGATAGAAGAGCCGGAATTTACTCTATGGTGTCGGTTTACGGAAGAGATTTTGCCCTAATTATTTCAAGCGCTCTTCATCAAGCGGCATTCTTTTTTGCGGCTTTTTTATTTTTCTTAATGTTTAAATCAATTGTAGCGGGGATTTTCTTAGTTGTTATTGGTATTCTCCTATTTTTAGAGCATAGAAAAGCCGAGAATGTTGACCTTGCCTTCTTTAAAATCAATATCCTTGTAGGGCTTGCTATCTTCCTTTTTGTGCTCTCTGGGATATACTTACCTTAATTATGAGAACAATAGTAGGGTTTACCGGTGCTTCCGGGATAGCTTATGGCGTTGATTTTCTCCGAAGGTGTCCCGGGGAGAAGTATTTGATTGCAAGTAAATGGGGAAGAAGAGTACTCCAGGAGGAGCTCGGACTTAAAACCCAGGAACTCCGTCCATGGGTAAATGAAATTTATAGTGATTCCGACTTGGGAGCGCCTTTCTCATCAGGAAGTAATCATTTTGATACACTTGTTATAGTTCCATGCTCCATATCTACACTTGCAAAGATTGCAAACGGTATCGCTGACACTCTTATAACAAGGATTGCTCAAGTGGCTCTCAAGGAGAGGAGAAGGCTCGTGATTGCGCTTAGAGAAACCCCGCTTAGTTCAATTGCACTTGAGAATGCGCTTAAACTTTCAAGGGAAGGGGCTGTTATAATGCCGATTAGCCCCCCTCATTATTTAAATGCTGAAAACGTCAACGATCTTATAGAAGGCTATGTAGATAAAATTCTAAACCTTCTCGGGGTTAATACGGGAAACGGCTGGAGGCACGAAGAATTGGAGTAATTGTCTATTTGTTTAATTTCTTTACCCAAATTCTCCCGGAATAATTCCTGATTTCATTTATATTGGTTTTGTTTACAACCACTCCTTATTTTACATTTAATTAGAAAGGACTAAATAATGGCTAAAAAGCAGTTTTACGACCTTAGGGAATACATTACATATTTAGAGAAGATCGGCGATGTAAAGCATATCAAAACCGAAGTTGACCCGATCTTAGAGATTGCTGAAATCGCCGATCGAGTTGTTAAAGAAGGCGGTCCTGCTCTTATTTTTGAAAACGTAAAGGGCGCTTCATTTCCCTTGGCTATTAACCTTTTTGGTACTGAGGAAAGGGTTGAGCTTGCGTTAGGGCGAAAACCAAGAGATGTAGGAGAAGAGCTTGTTGATCTGTTTCATAAATTAAACCCGCCCTCTCTTAAATCCTTTTTCTCCGTCCTTCCCAAGGCTTATGAGCTTCTCTCTATGAGGACTAAAAAGGTTAAGTGGGGATTTTCTCAAGAAATTGAAGAACGCCCTGACTTAACCAAATTACCGATAATAAAATGCTGGCCCCTAGACGGTGGGCGCTTTATAACATTGGGCTTGGTGCTAACGCAAGACCCTGTGTCGAACAGGCGAAATCTCGGGATTTACAGAATGCAGGTTTATGATGAGAAAACTACGGGCATGCACTGGCACCCTCACAAGGGAGGCGCCGCGCATTATCATGAGGCCGCAAAACTTGGGAAGGATCTGGAAGTAGCTGTTGCTCTTGGCGGAGACCCTAAGATGATTTTCTCGGCAATCGCTCCCCTGCCCGAGGGGATGGATGAGCTTGCTTTTGCAAGCTTTCTAAGAGGCAAGCCAATCCCTATGGTTCCTGGAAGAAGTATCTCCCTCCGTGTTCCGGCAAACGCTGAGTTTGTAATCGAGGGCGTAGTGCCTCAAGGCGAGCTAAGGGAAGAAGGCCCCTTTGGCGATCATTTTGGCCATTACTCGATGGAAGCTGATTTTCCAATATTTAACTTGACCAGCATCACACACAGGATAGACCCGATATTTCCTGCAACCATTGTTGGTAAACCGCCAATGGAGGATGTCTTCTTGGGAATGGCGGCAGGGGATATGTTCTCGCCTTTGGCTCGCATTATTCACCCTGAAGTTAAAGACATGTGGGCTTATCCCGAAGCTGGATTCCATAATTTGCTTGTTGTCTCGGTAGATGAGCGCTATCCCAAAAATGGTATCAAAGCTATGCTGGCTCTATGGGGTACGGGGCAGTTGGTTCTAACCAAAGTTATGATAATAGTATCGAGCGATGTTAACCCAAGGGACTGGGATGCTGTTTTAGAAGAGATTGGAGAGAACTTTGATCCTAATGAAGATTTTCTTATGATCCCGTGGGCGCCTTTAGACACGCTCGATTTCACGAGCGGCAAATTTAATGTAGGCAGCAAGATGGGTATCAACGCCGTTAGAAAACCCAGAGCGGGAAGAAAGAAAAAACCTGTTCCCAAAGATCTTCCGGATCCCAGAGCAAAACATAAAGAGATTCTTGACTGGAGACTCCTTAACGGTGGAATTCTTGCTATAAAGCTTGATAAGAAGCCAAAAGAGATGATCCGGAAGTTGTTTAAGACCAAAGGGTATGAGGATGTCAGAATTATTGCGATAGTAAGCCCCGATATTGATATTCATAATAACACCGAACTCATATGGGGTATATTTACCAGGTTTGATCCCTATTTAGATGTGATATTTGAACATACGGAGCTTAAAGGTTCAGCTGTTATTTACGGCGGGCGGATGGGGATAGATGCAACGATAAAAAGCTGGTATCCTAACGTGATCGAAATGTCTGAGGATATCAAGGAGATAGTTACAGAGAGATGGAAAGAATACTGGCAGACGTAGAAAAACTTTGTTTTGATAAAGAGCTTTTCCCAATAATTGAAAAGGTGGAGAAGGGTGAGAGGCTAACATTTGATGACGGTATGACTATAATGGGTACTGAAGATTTAAACACTGTAGGCATGCTGGCTGATTACGTTAAAAGAAAAAGGGTGGGGGATAAAGTCTATTTTGTTGTAAACCGCCATGTTAACCCATCTAACATATGCGCTATATCATGCAGGTTCTGTGCTTTTGGAGTAACCAAAAAATCCGCCAATGCTTATGAGCTTTCTCAGGAGCAGATTTTGTCAATGCTCAGTGACGATATTAGGGAAGTCCATATTGTCGGCGGTCTTCATCCGGATTGGAAATTTGAGCACTACTTAGACATTGTAAAACTAGTAAAAGACAATTTCCCCCAAACACATGTAAAAGCATTTACAGCGGTAGAGATTGACTGGTTCACGGAGCTGACCGGCAAGAACATAGAGTGGGTTTTGCAAACTCTTAGAGAAAATGGGGTCGATGCGCTTACAGGAGGAGGGGCCGAGATACTCCACCCCGATATCCGCAAGAAAATTTGCGCTCCTAAGACGATTGCTACCAGATGGGAAGAGATTCATAACATAGCTCATCGTATAGGGATTCCCACTAATGCCACAATACTCTACGGACACATTGAAGAGCCGTTTCATATTGTGGATCATCTAGACAGGCTCAGACGAGTTGAGGATGAATCCCCCGGATTTTTTGCCTTTATTCCCGTTCTCTTTCAGCCTGAGAATACAGGCATGAAAAAGGAAGTAAAATTCTTTGCGGGCTCATATGATCTCAAGGTGCACGCCCTTGCAAGACTCTATCTTGACAACTTCCCTCATATCAAATCCTACTGGATTACACTTGGCGAGAAGATGGCTCAGGTTGCGCTTCATTACGGGTGCAGCGATGCGGACGGCACAATAATGCGTGAGAAAATCATACACGACGCCGGAGCGCCTTCAGAGCTTGGGCACACTCGCGATTTCATGGTTAATATGATTAAAAAAGCGGGCTTCATTCCTGTAGAAAGAGACGCCTTATATAACGAAGTGCAAGTTTATAATTAGAGTATGTAATAACTTTTATGGTTTATTCCCCCCTTTTTAAAGGGGGATTTAAATCCTTTATCCCAAGTGAGCTGCTAAGCTCAGGTCTTGAGTTTGTATCCGGTTTTGAAAATCCACCAGACTGTTGTAATGCATATAACCAAAAATAGCAGTGTCATACTAAAGCTGACAACAACGTTGACGTCGGAAATTCCATAAAAGCTCCATCTAAAACAACTGACTAAGTAGACCACGGGGTTAAGCAGCGTGATCTTCTGCCATATTGGGGGGAGCATCTTTATTGAGTAAAATGTGCCGCCCAGAAATGTAAGCGGAGTGACTATCATCAGAGGTATGATTTGTAGTTTTTCAAAACCATCTGCCCATATACCGATTATGAATCCAAACAAACTGAAAGTCACAGCAGTAAGAATAAGGAATCCGATCATCCAGATGGGGTGCTCAATCTCATATGGTACAAATAACCTGGCTGTAACCAGAATCAGCACTCCTAAAATTATAGACTTAGTAGTAGCCGCTCCTACATAACCAATTAAGATTTCAATGTATGAGATAGGCGCCGAGAGGATTTCAAAAATGGTGCCCGAGAACTTGGGCAAATAGATACCAAAGGACGCATTGGAGATACTCTCAGTCATAAGCGAGAGCATAATCAAGCCCGGTATGATGAACGCTCCATAGTTTACCCCTTCAATCTCTCCCATACGTGATCCGATCGCTGCTCCAAAGACGACAAAATATAATGAGGTCGATATGATAGGAGATGCAATGCTCTGCATCAGAGTTCTCCAGGTGCGGGCCATCTCAAACTTATAAATTGCCTTAATTGCATGTATGTTCATTTCTTTTCGGTCACCAGACTGACAAATATTTCTTCTAATGTGCTCTCTCTGGAATGCAGGTCTCTAAAATCTATTCCATGCTCGGTAAGATTGCGCAGCAGTATAGTAATTCCCGTTTGCTCACTCCGTGGGTCAAAGGTGTAAATTAATTCAGTTCCGTCTGAGGCCAGTTCCAGTGAATGTTCGGAAAGCGCATCGGGAATTGAGTCTAGGGGATTCTGCAGGTGCAGTTTTAACTGCTTCTTGCCCAGTTTTTGCATTAGCTGAGCTTTGTCTTCCACTAAAATAATCTCACCTTTGTTAATTATCCCTATCCGGTCGGCCATCTCTTCTGCCTCATCAATATAATGGGTCGTCAGGATTATAGTCACACCGTTTTCCCTCAAGCTCCTAACCATCTCCCACATATCACGGCGGAGCTCCACATCAACTCCGGCGGTGGGCTCGTCGAGAAAAAGTATCTTCGGCTCATGTGAGAGTGCTTTGGCAATTAACACTCGGCGCTTCATGCCTCCTGAGAGTGTGATTATCTTGGAGTCCTTCTTATCCCACAGTGAAAGATCGCGAAGCACCTTCTCTATATATGCCGGGTTCGGGGGTCTCCCGAACAGACCGCGGCTGAAATTCATCGTAGCCCATACAGTTTCAAAAACATCTGTGGTCAACTCCTGGGGTACCAGGCCGATCTTGGCTCTTGCCGCTCGATAGTCTGAAATGATATCATGGCCATCTGCTAATACGGTGCCCTCACTTGGATTGACAATCCCGCAAATAATACCGATCAGTGTTGTCTTCCCTGCCCCGTTCGGACCCAGGAGAGCAAA
>JAJCZT010000034.1 GCA_029262255.1 Deltaproteobacteria bacterium | reverse complement strand
CAGAGTGCTGCAATTGCTGCATACCGTACCAAATCGGCGCGCTCCCTACCAATGGGCCGGCTTGTGCGAACATCGATGTATCAGAGGCTATAGTGAGATCACAGAGCATATTGAGCTCGTTCCCGCCTCCTACACAGTATCCGTCAACTCTGGCTATTATGGGCTTACCACAGCAGCGCATGGCGGTGGCCAGCCTGTAGTGAACAAGCATAAACTTGGCGTCAACTTGTTTCTTGGGATCAACTATCCAGGATAGATCACCACCCGCGGAAAAGGCCTTGCCACCCGCACCGGTAAGAACAATTACACCTATCTTGTCGTCAACCCAGGCGTCCTCAATAGCCATTGCGAGCTCTTCTCTCGTTTGCGGATTAAGCGCATTACGCGTCTCAGGCCTATTAATAGTTACATAAGCGACCCTTCTCTTCTTTTCATAAAGAACATTCTTTAAATCAAGACCGTGGTTCTTTTTTACGGTCCTTTTGCTTTTGGTACTCTTCTTTGCTGTGGATTTAGTCGTAGGCATAACACCCTCCTTAACCTTTAAAGTTAAAACGCCATCATTGTCACACTAAATGAATCAACTTGTCAAATAGCGGATATCAAAAATGAAAAAAAGCGGGGATATCAGAAACTTATTATAGGATATTGGGTAGAGCTATAGAAGGAAAAGTTTATAGAATATCCTTTACCAAGGAAGCTTATTCATCAAAGGCGCAATTTGAGGACCAAAGAACGCAACAACTGCGATTAAGGAAATAAAACCCGCAATTCCAAGACAAATACCTACTACCGCTCCCCGAGCAATTATATCAAGATGCTTATCGTCCATTAATGTCCTCCTTTCGTCTTGCCGCCAAAAAACGGATCACCTACAGGTATTGACGGAAAGGCTCTCATAAATAATAGGAACATCATAACAAACGCCCCTAGGAAACCAAGCGTTATAAGTATCTGAGTAATTCCTATATTAATTGTATTAGATAAAGAGGGAACTACAAGTACAAATTTATCCAGCCAGAATCCTGTTACAGAAACTCCGGCTATGAAGACAACAATCGGTTTCACAATCTTATTGGTTCTTGGCATTAGTGCAAGAAATGGGAAGATAAAACATGCTGTTAAAACTGCCCAGGCGAGCGGCTGGAAAGGCTCTTCCTGAATACGTTTAATAACAAATCCTGTTTCTTCCGGCATGTTCGCATACCAGATTGGCAGAAGCTGCGAGAAAAAGAGGTAGACCCAGAATAAAGAAAAACCTTGAAGCAATTTACCCATATCATGGTAATGGTGGTCATCTAGATATTCTTCTAAGCCGAGTCTTCTTCTCAGCATTATCGAAAGAATAATAGTAGTTCCGATTGCGGCGATGAAACTGCCCATAAAATAGTAGGGGCCAAAGAGTGTGCTGAACCAATGAGGATCAAGCGACATTATGAAGTCCCAGGCAAAAAAGCTAAAGACTATGGCGTAGAAGATAATTACCGCAGGAGCGAACTGTCCTAATTTCTTCCAAATGGCCTTCCTTTCATCTTCTCCAGTCCAACCCGACGCAATCCATCCCGCAAAGCCGCTTAATTTACTCCCCGCTCCTCCAAGATCCTGCCTTAAAGAATAATAGAGATAAAAAGCACTTAGTATTAGTAGAATTATGAATCCAATTACGTTTCTCGCAATTACAAACGTCATATTAAGCCAGACGTCTTTGGGGTGATGATAATGCTCCGTAGCATAGGGAAGGATATAATCCTTGCCCGCAAAAACAATCAGCAGTAAAACAAAAGATATAGGAAGAAAAGCAGAAAGACCTTCACTTATTCTAAGTAGCGGTCTCGCCCATCTTGCGTTAGTTATGCGGAGGATACAAGAAAAGATAATTCCAGCCTGAGCAATACCAGTCCAGAACAGGAAGTTAATTAAAAATATTTCCCATGCATTTTCAGGATTAGAGCCTGAAATCTTATAGGCAAAAGTGCCAAAGCCTACAACTGCGATAATGAGAAACAAATAAATAGACCAACTAGGAATCAGCGGTCTTTTGGCTAGAATATCATCTCTTATTTTATCATCCATCTTACTCAGCGCTCTCCTGTACAGTGTCCTCAGTTGCAGGGGTTTCAGTTGCGGTCTCTTTCACTGGATCGCCTTGCAATTTTCTTACATAATTCACAACATCCCAAGCACCTTCTGAAGTTATGCTTTCGCGGTAGCTGGGCATCATAACCTTTCCGCCGTATCTTATGTACGCGTATAGATACCCGTCATCCCTCGCTACTACACCAGGGGAAGTAAGGTTTAAAGGATAGAATCCCCTTTTTATTACCGGTCCGTCTCCCATACCTTCCATACCATGGCAGGCGAAACAATACGTGTTATACAAATGCTCCCCATTATTAAGAGATGCTTCAGATGCAGGAACAGGGTTTACCTTAATATTTTCAAAATCCTCTCTAGGCAACGGTTTAATTCTAAGCCCCGTAGTTGAAACAGAAAGCTGCGGATAAGCGACAGGCTCCTGGTAAGGAAGTATTGATGGCTGAATCCACATATCAAAAGACCATGGAAAAGACAAAGCCTTCAATGTACCCATCAAACTTAAAACAGGTATTAAAAGTAGATAATATTTTCTATTTTGTAGAAACAATCCTGTTTTACCTCCTAATAGTCAAAAAAACGTTCATACACCGTCAAATTTAATATCTTCAGCACCCTGAGAAGTTAATATCTCCTCAACATCTTTTACTCCGTCTTTCGAGCATGTGATCATAACTCCGAATTTGTCCTCTGAAAACCTGGTGTCGTACATACTTCTCGGAGTGTCTCGCCTTAGACGGGAGTTAATTAGCAAGCCAAGCAGAGTTGCCAAGGCTCCCATTAGAATTGTAAGCTCAAATATAATCACCATGAAAGGCGGTAAGGATACTATTGGCTTAGCGCTTACGGATATCGGCCAATCCATCGATGTAAGGACTGTAAAAGCTACGCCACACGCGGCGCCCAGCATGGCTCCGCCGAGTGTAAAAAAGCGCACAATGCTCTCAGGCTCATCCATAACCTCTTCGATCTCATGAGTAGGGAACGGAGAAAAGACTCTTAGATTATTAAAACCAGAATCTCTTAGTTTTTTTACTGTCTCAATTGTTACATCCAAGTATGAGAATATTCCAAGAACTCCCTGTTTATCACTCATTATGTCTTTGCCTCCTTTCTAGGTACAGGCAATAATTCCTTCATTTCAGCTATGGACACTGAAGGAAGAGTTTTTAGGAAAATCAGGAAGAACATAAAGAACCATGCAAAACTTCCTACGGTAATACCCAACTCCACCCATGAAGGTTTGTAAATTCCCCATGCCGCCGGATCAAATCCATGAGATAGGGAAAGCACAATGATATTAAATCTTTCAAACCACATTCCTATATTAATAAAGATCGATACAATGAAAAGAATTTTTATATTTCTGCGAATACTCTTAAACCACAGCGGTAGCGGGATAAGCACATTGCATACAACCATTATCCAGTAGAAAAGCGCATATTCGCCGGTTGCTCTGTAATAGAATTGACCCCACTCAGCAGGACTACCACTGTACCATGCCATGAAGAATTCTATAGCGTAAGCATATCCAACTATTCCTGAGGTTAGAATTATGAGCTTTGCCATCCCATCATAGTTATCAAGAGTAATGTAGTCTTCCAAATGGAAGATTTTTCTAATTGGAACCGTGAGCGTTATTACCATTCCGAGTCCTGAAAATATAGCTCCCGCAACAAAGTACGGCGCAAAAATAGTAGTATGCCATCCGGGCAGATTGGACATTGCAAAGTCCCAGGACACAACGCTGTGAACTGAGAGGACAAGAGGTGTGGCAAATGCGGCAAAAAACAAATAAGCCCTTGAGTAATGTAACCACTCCCAGTTAGACCCTTTCCATCCTAAAGAAAGTATTGAGTAGACAATTTTCCTGGGAACTTCCGTAACCCTGTCTCTGATTGCCGCGATATCAGGAATCATTCCGATAAAGAAGAAAAGAGCGCTAACCGTAAGGTAAGTGCTAACGGCAAATACGTCCCAGAGTAAGGGTGATTTAAAGTTGACCCAAAGCTCGCGCTGATTTGGATAAGGGAAAAGCCAGTAAAAGTTCCAAGGTCTTCCCAAGTGGATTATAGGGAAAAGTCCGGCAGTCAAAACCGCAAAAACCGTCATACCTTCCGCTATTCTGTAAATAGACATTCGGAAATTCGCTCTAAATAGAAATAGAATTGCTGAAATTAAAGTTCCCGAGTGCGCAATACCCACCCAGAAGACAAAGTCGGTAATATATACACCCCAAAAAATAGGATGCCTGTACCCTGCCACTCCTAAACCCGAATATACTTGATGTATAAAACAAAACAGGCCGAATCCGACAAAGATAAGAGTAGGTATAAAAAGTGCCCACCACTTGAACGTGGGCTTGTCCAGCATACGTATTACATCATCGTTTACTCTTGCGTAAGTTAATGTGCTTTGCTCACTCATTATGCCTTATCCTGTGTCACTTTTTTTAGATATGTAATCCCGGGCTCAGTATTAACCTCTGCGAGAACCTTATAACCTCTGTCATCATGGGAGAGCTTTGAAGCTTTACTTTCATGATCTTCTAGATTTCCGAACACTATTGCCTCTGCAGGGCATGCCTGCTCGCATGCTACTTTAAATTCACCATCTCCGACATCGCGTCCATCATCTTTGGCAAGATCCTTAGCGTGACTGATTCTCTGAACACAGAAAGAACACTTTTCCATGACTCCCATACTTCTTACCGTAACATCCGGATTTAACTGCCAGTTAAGGGGTTCAGGCCATTTATATTCAAACCAGTTGAATTTTCTAACTTTATAGGTGCAGTTGTTAGCGCAATATCTCGTACCCACACAGCGGTTGTACACCATGCCGTTAAGTCCTTCGGGGTTGTGGTAGGTTGCAAACACCGGGCAAACAGGCTCGCAAGGAGCGTTTCCGCACTGTTGACACATCATTGGCAGGAATCTGGTTTCAAAACCCGCGTCGTTATTGGACTCTTCAAAGTACCTTTCTATCCTAATCCAGGCCATATCACGTCTTTTTGCAACCATGTCTTTACCAACAAAGGCAATGTTGTTCTCCGCATAACAAGCGGTAACACACGCGCCGCACCCTACACATTTTTGAAGATCTATAGCCATTCCCCAGCGATATCTGTCGTATTCTCTTGGAGGATAAAAATCCGGCTCATGGTGCTCTTCGTGGTGCAGACCCTTCTGTAGCTCTGTCAGGGCAACAGCTTGTGCAATATTTCTATCATGTTGTGTTGTCGTATATTGAGTTTGAACAAATTGTTCGTGTTTTTGAACTTTTGACGCCTTCACTTTTGTTGAAAGCCAGGCAAAACCTCCCGATAGCGCATCGGTGGATAAAGGTAGTATATCAATTGGGTTTACGCCTCTGTCCTTAGCGTATCTGCCGTAGCTTGTATGCCCCTGGCCTATCATTACTGAAAGGGTGTCGGGTCTGATTCCCTGATATACGTATACCTGGGTTTCAATTACTCCCTCTGGAGACTCTAAAGAGAGAAAATCTCCCATTTCAACATTTAGTTTCTTAGCGGTATCGGGATGTACCTCAACCCATGAGCCCCAAACGCCTGTAGAAAGGGCTTCTGGCAACTCTTGAAGCCAGGGTTTATTCGCTCCTCTACCGTCATAGTACCTGTAAGAAGGATAAGCCATGAAGTAAAAATCCCCATCACCCGCAAACTCAGGCTCTGAGAACTTAACTCTTGAAACTCCTGAGGATATTGAGACCTGCTTAGACGCCGCGTCTTTATAATATCCGCCGTTTTCAAGTGATTCTGTCCAGAAAGCGTCAAAATCGCCTACGCCGGAAGCTCCAGTCCATATCTCTTTCCAGGAATCTTGCAAATAATCGTAGAATGTAGTTTGAGTAAATCTGCCGTTTAATTCTTCAACTTGGCCGCTTACCGATAAAATCACATCTCCGGTGCCCTTAGTATTAAAAACAGGGGACATGACCGGTTGTATTAATGCGTGCACGCTCTCTCTGGGAGAATAGTCACCCCAGCTCTCAATCGGCGTATTGTCAGGGAGAATGATATTGGCAAGTTCCGATGTTTCATCTATAAAGCTTGAGAAACTAACAACAAATGGAACTTTTCCCAGTGACTCTTTAAAATTCAATTGTTTAGGTAATGTGAACACAGGATTTACATCGTATAAGAACAGTATATCGACTTCGCCGTTTTCCATCGAACTTGCGAGTGAAGTAATATCCTGGAAGGAATTTGCATTTGATATTGTTAAGGTATCGCCAAAATCAACGGTATCGCCAATATTACCGGCCACATAATTCAAGATATTAATTGCAACCAGCGTCTCTGTAGCATTTGTAGAAGTAACGGAAACTCCGCCTCCAATCGCAAGGCTTGGCTGCATTGAGGAGAATTCATTGGCTATCTGCGTGATTGTCTGTTCAGGCACTCCGGTTATTTCTGAAACTTTGCCCGAAGAGTATTGAGACAAGAGCCCTCTTAGTCCCCCGCCTCCACTTGGTGACTGTCCGCTTTGGACTATGGCATTTGCTATTCCAAGTGCGAGGATACCCTCCGTACCCGGCTTAATTGAAACCCACTGGTCCGCGCTAGAGGCTGTTAATGATGCTCTGGGCTCTACATGGACAAATTTACCTATGGTTTTGTCCTTATAACTATGCATCTTGCTAAACTGCTTCGTATACTCAACAGGAGAAAGCCATGTTTCAATAAAATCCGCTCCGAATGAAAGCAGATACTCTGTCTTATCTATGTGATATGTCGGAATCTTATCTATTCCGAAAGAAATTCTGTTTGCCTCTTTCAGCGGCTCATGAGCAAATGTTTCATACTCAATATGCTTGCCGCCCAAAGCGTCCATCCATTCGCCAACCAATTTACCAAGTGTTCCGGATATGTGATTGGACAAAAATACGATATTTCCGGTCTTACCGTTACCTCTAAGTTGTTCAATTTTCTCGGTTAATGTTTTTTCCGCCTCTTCCCATCCGAGTGGCTGAAGTTTTCCAGCATCATTTTTGGAAAGTGGGGATTTTATACGATCGGGGTTATAAAGACCTTGAAGAGCTGCCTGTCCACGAGCGCAACTTGCACCATTGTTAATCGGGCTTTTGGAATTCCCCTCAATTTTAATTGCTCTTCCCTCACGGTTTTTAACTAATATTCCGCAGCCCGCAGGACATTCTCTGCATGTGCTGGCATACCAATTGGGAACTCCGGGAATAATACCTTCCGGTGGAATAACGTAAGGGATAATTTGCTCAACAGGTTCAGAGCAAGATGAAGCAACAGCAGCAGTGCCGCCGGCTACACCTATTATTTTTAAGAAATCCCTTCTTTTAATACCACCCTTTTTATCTTCGGACATCTCATCCTCCACTTAATAATGACAGGTCAAACAATCCTTTAAGTGTGTAAGTTCTTCGTGATCTTTAGCGTTATCGGTATGACACGTAATACAAAATCCCATATTTAATCTGTCTGCAGAATAAACCTGATCCATTGCGGCTACGTCCCCATGACACTGCGCGCACTCAAAACCACGTTTGATATGACGCTTGTGAGTAAAGCGCAAATATCCCGGTGTTGAATTAACCTTTGTCCAAGGGATGGGCTCTTTATTTGCCCAGTATTCCCTTACTTTGCTTATTTCATTTCTAATATTAATTGTGGTACCGTCAAAGTCGTAATCTACATCGCGACCCACGATATGCTGGTGACACCCCATACATTTTTTTACCGACGGTATACCCGGATTTGGAGATACATCTACAAAACTGTGACAAAATTGGCAAGGAAGTTGATCTTCACCGGCGTGTATCTTGTGACTAAACCGTATTGGCTGAACTGGTCCCTGATCACTGCTTTCAGCACTATAAAAATAAAAACCAAGAAGAATAACTATAGCTAGTACCGGCACTGAAAGTATTTTGATCCCTTTTCTCATCCTTTTTACCCTATTTCCATCCTTTTTATCTTAGCTCTGGAGTGTCCATTAGAAAAGATTGAATCCTAAGTTCTTAAAACGCCTACTATTTATATCATGCAGTAAAAATCTGTCAAGTTTTAGAGGGCTTTTTTTGCAAACTGCAATAATTTGTTAACTTAATGTGAAATATTATGCCCAGTATTTGATGAAAAAAGCAGGCTGTCAAATTACTCTAAAGAAGACAGAAATTCTTCTAAAACAAAAGAACCGCCCAACTCTTTAGATAAAGCCGATGACGCAATTTCCCTGATATTGCCAATCTCCCCCTTTTCTACAGAGATAGAGTTATCATTAGGAAATACTCCCAGTATATTAACTCCGGTCATACCAAGAATTAGCTCGGGATTGGTCTGCTCGGGAAGTCCCGGGTCCCAGGGATAGTTGCTAATCACAATACCAGCTACATCAAGCCCTCTTTTCTCAGCCGACTCCAACGTTAAAAGAGTATGGTTCAATGTCCCAAGATTAGGGCGTGTAACAATCACAATGGGTAAATCTAAATCCAGTGCGAGATCGGACATAAAGTAATCTTCAAGAATAGGCACAAGAAGTCCCCCCGCGCCTTCTACAATTACGGTTTCATTCTCTGAACTCAGTCTGTTATAAGAGTCCTTAATCTTATCTATATTTATTCTTTGTCCCACAAGCATGGAAGCAACTAACGGCGCTAGTGGATCAGGAAAGCTGTAAGGGCAACAATCATCGGGCAAACAATCCGCACCCAACACCTTCTGTACAAATTCGATATCCGTAAGCCCGCTAATGTTGGTACCTGTCTGAATTGGTTTCATTACGGCAACATCTTTGCCTGACTGCTTTAGATTCCATGCAATCGCCGCGGTAACTACGGTCTTTCCGACCCCTGTATCGGTACCTGTTACAAATATACCCTTTGGAATTTTGGTCATCTTGCCGAGCTATTATAAGCAATCTGATCAAATCTGTAAACCAAAAGAGGTTAAGACATTACAAACCGAGCTCTTTTAGCTTTTGTATGACTTCCTCGGAATGGCTCGCAGTTTTGACCTTGGTCCACACGTGTCTAACGACTCCGGACTTATCTATCAAAAAAGTTATTCGTCTGGCTGAGCCGTAATCGCTCTCTACTCCATAGGCAGTGATAATATCTTTGCTCTTATCACTAAGAAGAGGGAAATTAAGATCAAATTTATCTCTGAAGCTCTCGTGCGATTTAACTCCGTCGGTACTAACGCCAAGCACTTGAACACCCAGTTTTTGCAGCTCATCCATTGTGTCTCTCATAGAACATGCTTCTTTTGTGCATCCCGGTGTATTGTCCTTTGGATAAAAATAGAGGGCAACGGTGCTCTTTCCCCTATAATCACTTAATTTTATCTTTTCGCCGCCATATGTCTCAGCCTCAAATCCGGGCGCCACGTCTCCTACTTTAGGCATCTCGCTCATTAGAAATCTCCTGTTTTAAATAGACTCTGTTTGTATTTGTTGAATTAAATTTTTGAGTATAAGGGAAAACTTTAAGAACTGACAGGCGAAACAGGTTTAAATCATACCCATGCTCTGCTGCGCCTCTTCGCTCATCTTGCTAGGATCCCAGGGCGGATCCCAGACTATTTCAATATCAACCGATTCGACCCCCGGCATTTCTCCAACTACCAACTTTGACTCTCCTGCTATTTGCGTTGAAGCGGGACAGCCCGGAGCGGTCATTGTCATGGAGATCAAAACCTTTCCCTCTTCAATATCAATACCGTAAACTAGGCCCAGATTGACTATGTCTATAGGAATTTCAGGATCATAGACCTCGCTTAAGACCTCAAGTATCTTTTCTTCGGTAACATTGCCGCCTGCACCGCTTGAGCTTTGTTTATTTCCGGCTTCCGCTATTTTTGCGCCTGTTTGATTAGTATCTTCCCCATGTTTTGCAACAACTCGGTCAACTGTGTTTTCACCAGCCGCATCTCTCGTCACAGAGGAATTTTCTTTATCACCTGAAATATTTAACCTCTCATCTTTTTGTGTTTCGCTTTCATTATTTAAGAGCCTGTTAAGAATGCTTCCGATACCCATATTCGGACCTCCTCACATATTTTCTACGCTTAACAACATAAGGATACATTTATAAGGATGCATTTCAAAGATATAAAGATTGAAAACTACTTACAGGAACAGAAAAATTTAAGAATGAAGAAGCCCTAATTAAAGGGCTTCTTCTATTGATATTGAGTTAGAGAGATTCTTTTACAGCCGCTATAGCCGGCTCGTAGTTAGGTTCTGTTGCTACTTCCGGAACATATTCCACATATCTCACTACATCATCCTTATCCACTACAAAAAGAGCCCTGGCAAGCAAACGATGCTCCTTGATTAAAACTCCATATGCCTCACCAAAGGACGCGTCTTTGTAATCGGATGCGGTTTGCACTTTATCAATACCCTCCGCTGCGCAATAACGGCCAAGAGCAAACGGCAAGTCCATGCTTAATGTAAGGATCTCAACGTCGTCACCAAGATTTGCGGCTTCTTCGTTGAACCTTTTGGTCTGTACGTTACACACCGGGGTATCAACTGAAAGAATCACATTAAAAACCTTTACCTTCCCTTCTAAATCTGAAAGACCAATAGGTGCCCCAAGACCTTTTAGGGCCGTAAAGTCAGGCGCTTTATCGCCAACCTTAACTTCAGGGCCAATTAGAGTTAGCGGGTTCCCTTTTAATGTTACAACTCCCGTTCTTTCTTCTGCCATGATAAAATTCCCTCCTGAAATTTTATTACAAAATATTTATTAAAAACCGAACCTAGGCTATATAGAATAGCTTTAATGTCAATATGAAGTCCAATGAAATATATGACGAAGCGGTTAATTGTCTCCAAGTATAATCGATTATTCGACTATCAATTTCCCGCGGTACATCGCCATCTGACAGGTAAAATCAAACTCCCCTTTTTTCTCAGGCGTAAAAGTTAGATCCAATGGGGTACCCACGGGAAGATCAGCGCTAATATCAAGACCATCGAAAAGTACTTTTTCCGAACAGGGATTGCTGTCTTTACGAATGAAACGCAGAGTTAGCTCTTCTCCAGCCTTGGCGTGTATCACCGAGGGTTCATATACGCCGGAGTCCACAACTATTTCGAGCACGCTTCCTTCAACACGGGCCTCGGAGCGATTTTTGAAAATCCAGAACCACCAGACTATAAAGGCGATAAGGAAAAGCCCTATTAAGTTAATTATGATTTCCATTTTACGGTTTAAACCACCTGAGTCTATTGGCGTTTGTTACAACGGTAAGAGAGGATAGAGCCATAGCTGCTCCGGCTATTATAGGATTTAGCAAAAGTCCTGTAAATGGGAACAGTATCCCGGCCGCTATCGGTATAGCCAGAGAGTTGTAACCAAAAGCCCCAACAAGATTTTCTTTAATGTTTCTGAGCGTCGCTTTTGATATACTCACCGCGTGAGCTACCCCAAACAGTGAGCCGCGCATTAGAGTTATATCCGCACTTTCAATTGCCACATCGGTTCCCGTGCCTATTGCAAAACCCACGTCGGATCCCGCAAGCGCCGGGGCGTCATTTATTCCGTCCCCCACCATAGCGACCTTCTCCCCCTGCTTCTGAAGCTTGGTTATTTGATCCGCTTTATCCTGAGGCAGCACTTCGGCTATAAAATCATCCACTCCAACAAGAGCGGCAACACTCTGTGCCGTCGCACGGTTATCCCCTGTGAGCATCACAACCTTTATACCCAATTCCTGCAGCCTTTGGATCGCTTCTTTGGAATCCGTCTTTATGGGGTCTGATATACCTAATAACCCTGCCACCTCGCCCCCTACCGATATAAAAATAACAGTCTGGCCCAGCTTGGACAACTCCTGTGATCTCTCCAGCAGTGACTTGAGTTTTACCCCATTGTCGTCCATAAGCTTACGGTTGCCCAGCAGCACGGTCTTTTGTTGATAGACCGCCCTTACACCATGGCCTGAAACCGCTTCAAATGATTCTATGGATGCAAGCTCAATATTTCTCTCCTTAGAGGCTTCTACAACAGCTTCAGCAAGCGGGTGCTCAGAGCCTGTTTCAACGCTTGCGGCAATCTTTAGTAGTTCAGTATCACTCCACCCCCGGGTAGGCTCTAGGGCCGTTAACACCGGTTTGCCCTCTGTAATAGTCCCTGTCTTATCGAGTACAACAGTAGAGATTTCGCCCGCCTGTTGCAGAGCATCGCCCCTTCGTATAAGTACGCCATATTCAGCGGCTTTCCCAACCCCTACCATTACAGAGATAGGCGTTGCCAACCCTAACGCGCAAGGGCACGCAATGATGAGGACAGCCATAGTTGTTACGAGCATATATGTCAGTTGCGGCTGAGGTCCGAAATTAAACCAGATAAGCATGGTAAGCACCGCAATAATTAAAACAGTAGGGACAAATATAGACGACACTTTATCGGCCAGCCTTCCGATTTCAGGCTTGGTATTTTGAGCCTTACGAACCATTTCTATTATTTGAGAGAGAGCGGTGTCTTTGCCAATACGGGTAGCTTTAAACAAAAAACTCCCGGACTTGTTTACAGCCCCTCCCACCACTTCATCCCCTACTTTCTTTGAAACCGGAATGGGCTCCCCTGTAAGCATAGATTCATCAACATGGGATGAGCCTTCCACTAATTCACCATCTACCGGTATTTTTTCCCCTGGCCTGACTCGAACAATATCGTCCATCCCTACCTGCTCGATAGGAATATCAACCTCTGAGCCCCCCCTTAGCACTCTTGCGGTCTTGGGCTGAAGCCCGATAAGACGCTTTATGGCTTCTGAGGTCTTGCCCCGTGCCCTCATCTCAAGAGCAGAGCCAAGGTTTATAAAGGTGATTATTAAAGTTGCGGTATCAAAATAAACGTGCCTTGCGATCTCTGAGACTGCGTCGGGAAATATAACAACAAAGCTTGAATACACCCACGCGACTCCAGTTCCTATCGCAATCAGGGTATCCATATTAGCATTATGATTTTTAAAAGATTTAAGAGCACCGGTAAAAAACCGCCCTCCCGCGTATGTGAGTACAAAAAGTGCTAGAAGGGAAACTACTGCCCAGGAAATCTGCCCTTTAAATGTTGTAATTTCAGGAAGAAGCCCGAGCATGGTTACCGCGACAATAGCCAAACTTATAACACCTGCGACAACAGTTTTTTTAAGGAGCTCTTTATAATGAGCTAAATCCTTATTCTCTCTTTCGGATTCTGTCTTATCTTCGGCAATTGAAGCAGTGTAGCCCGAATCACTAACAGCCTTAAGCAATATATCGGCCGGCACATCACCTGAGACGGTCGCAGTCCGATCCGCAAAATTGACATGCGCCTCGTCAACTCCCGGCACAGATTTCAGTGCCGTCTCTATAGTTTCAACACAACTCGCACAGCTAATATCAGACACATGAAGGCGCTGTGATGTCTTGGATTTGTTATTCATAAGAATCCGCCGTTTTACTCATAAGTGATAGAACATATAAATCAAACAATAAAAGATACAACATAATATACATAGAATTTTATCAAAGATAATGACCTTACGGAGAATATAATGATAAAAAAGTGTTACATTCAAAAATATTATAGGGTAAACATTATACACAATACTATCTTGCCGATTGTTAACTAGAGTCCTATAAGCATATGACCGGACACTTTTTTACTAAGCGGCAATCCGCAATTAGAATTAGATATTGCATTTATATCCAAGCTAGGTAGTATATATATCATGGCAACAAAAAAGAACAGCCCGGCTAAAAGTCCTGCCAAGAAAAGTCCCGCTAAAAAGGAAACTTTGGATAAAGCCATTTATGTTAAAGCGTCTCAGGAATTTGTAGACATGCTGAAGGAATCACAGTGGCATCTTCGCATGAAGCCCGCTCAGATTGTAAGAGAAGCGGTAGTTGAATACCTGAAAAAACGCCTTCCAAAAGAAGCTAAAGACAAGCTCTTTAAAAACAGCAGAAAATGATTAGCTCCTGAACTTAACTCTCCCACGATAGTATATTCCAATCAAGAACAAAGAGATTACATTCCATCCGTTTGGAGAGTTTATCAATATTAGTTAGAGTTGCTTTCTATATCTCCACTCGGATAAATAGAGATTATTATGGGCTCAAAAGCTGTATTTCTTGATAGAGATAAAACGATACTACTACCCAAAGGCGGCGAGAAGTATATTTATAGGGTAGAAGATTTTCATATTCCGGATAAGTACATCCGCGCCCTAAAAAAACTCGTGGACTATGAATACCTATTATTTGTAATTACCAACCAGGGAAGAATCGCACGGGGGCATCTGACAGAAGAGGATGTAGAGGAGCTGCACAAATCTCTGGATTCCATACTTAAACAAAATGGGGTCCATATTTCAGAGTTTGAGTATTGTCCCCACAATCCAAGAGGAACATTACACCCATATAATATAATTTGTGAGTGCAGGAAACCCAAAACCGGGATGATAGATTCAATCCGTAATTCATATGAAATAGACATATCTAGTTCATGGATGATTGGAGACTCATACATCGATATACTTACCGGCAAAAAAGCGGGACTTAGAACCATTCAGGTGCTAACGGGGTCAGATGCATATTCCGAGTATGCCGACTTTGTGGAAGCAGACTTAGTCGAAGCAGCAAGCAGGATATTAATGGGGGGATAATCACTCTAGAGCATACAGATAACCGTCATTGCTACCAAAATAAAGAACACTGTTATCAATAGCAGGCGTAGTCTCTATTTCTCCCTTTGTTTTAAATCTCCAAAGCTCCTCTCCACTGTCTACATCCAGTGCATACAGGTTCTTACCATTACCTCCAAAATATAGAACGGAGCCCGCAATTGAAGGTGAGGATACGGCACGGACAGTCTCAAATTTCCATACCCTCTTGCCAGTTTTCTTATTAAAGGAGTACATACTGTCAACTCCGCCTATAAATACCATTGCTTCATCTGTGGCCGGAAAAGAGTAAACCCAGTCAAGAATGCCGCCGTCGGTTCTACTATCCCAAACGGGCTTTCCTGTCTTGAGATCTAAAGCGTACAAATGGGTATCCCGCACTCCAAAAAGCACCTTGCCACCAGACACTGCCGGTGTTGAAACTACAATATCCTCAGTCTTAAATCTCCAAACCTCATTCCCGCTTTCTGTATCAATTGCATAGAGATTATGATCTAGGCTGCCTATAAAAAGGACTCCGTCTGAAACCGCGGGGGATGAAGTTATTCCTCTTTCAGTTTTAAATTTCCACAGCAGCCCTCCACTCTTTGAGTCAATGGCATAGACATATGAATCGAGGCTGCCGAAATAGACCGTGCCATTAGAAACAGCGGGTGAGGACTGAATCTCCCCTGCAGATTTAAAACTCCACAATTTATTTCCATTAAAAGCGTCCAATGCATATAAATTCCCGTCATTACTCCCCGCAAAGACTACTCCGGAGCCAACTGCCGGAGATGAGCTGATCTCTCCATTGGCTTTAAATTTCCACAGCACTTTACCCGTGTTTTTATCCAGCGCGTATAAGTAGCCGTCATTACTGCCAAAATATAAAATATTTCCTGAAATGCTCGGAGAAGACCTCATTTTCCCACCTGTTTTAAACTTCCACTTTAAACCCTTTAGTCTCTGTATCCCCTTTGTTTCATAATTTGCAGTACGTTCCAAGTCTGCTCGAAACATCGATTCTTCCGCCAATACGGCCTCACCGCCGGCTGAGAACCAAACAGATAGAACTAAAGTAAAGACAAAAAATAGTCTTCCAGTAATAGTTAAACAAGAATTTGCGATCATTTCACACACCCCCAACGCTGTAGGCAATTATATATATTCAGATTTGATGAACCATATCAAAATGGGATTCACCCCATTAACACTTTATAAACGAATAGAAGTACTTGGGATATCAAGAATTCAGTTACAAGCCCCCCTCTTTAAAATCTGCTCTGAGTGATTATATTGATATATGAGGTAATAAGGAGTTACGAATATGAACAGACAATTAAACGGTTTCACAGCCACTCAAACGCAGGAAGGCTTTCATGTTATTAGCCATGATAAGACCAAAGAGTTTGAAATCACAGTAAATGATTTTAATGAATTCGCAAATAAATATGCGCAAGATACGCTTGAGGGAAAAGACCCGGAGCTTTCAGAAAAAGAAGAGATTATTTTTTCAATTTGGGAGATGGTACTTATTCCGGACAGTACAAAACATTGATCAGTCTCTACCGGCGTAGCGGCATGCAGCAGAGGCAAGCTTGTCTCCGAGGGAATCCTTTTCATAGTTTTCTTTGACCCGCTTCTCCGTTCTCCCTAAAAGTTGGGCATCACTACCATAATATTCTTCCCCTAATACATAAAGCGTTCGGTCTTGGCAATCTACTTCCCAATACCCTATCTGCCTAATATACTTTTCTTTTTTATCTTCGCCATTCTTATTCGCATAATATCTAATCCAGAATTTTCTAATACGGCCTTCAATCTGCATATCATTTAAATCTATATACACCGAGACATGACTGCCATCCTCATCCCTAACATCTCCTACATATTTCCATCCGTCATATGAAGTTTCATCATCTTTTCCACAGGAAAAAAGCCCCAGGAAAAGTACTGCGAATATGATTAGTGTTAGTTTTGAAAGCGTCTTAATTTGTCTGAAATCAATCACAATATTCCCCCGTATAAATATCAAAAGTTTAATGCCTAAAACAATTATTTCAAAATACCCGATTTTGCTAAAATTTCTAGTTAAATTCTTCTATCAATTAAGCTATTTTCTTGACATCTCAAGCGGTAGATATTTCTTTGTTTCCTCAGCTACAACTCTGGATAGCCCGAGCAGGCCAATCAAATTAGGAAACGCCATGAGACCGTTCATAACGTCTGCAAAAGTCCAAACCAAATCAAGTTTTACAACCGCGCCTACAAAAACAACGGCTGTAAACAAGACTCTGTAAGGCATTATTGCACGTTCTTTAAAAATGTATTCTATAGATTTCTCCCCATAATAACTCCACCCCAATAAGGTAGAATATGCAAAAAAAGCAAGACTTATCGCCACTATATCAGCACCGAGCTGAGGCAATCCACTCTCAAACGCTCGTGTAGATAAACCCGCTCCCGTGTCACCATCAGACCAAAATCCGCTTGAAATAATAACGAGACCTGTAAATGTGCAAACAACAATTGTATCAATAAATGTCTGAGTCATCGAGACGAGACCCTGACCAACAGGGTTTTTTGTTTTAGCGGCCGCAGCTGCAATAGGAGAGCTTCCGAGTCCGGATTCATTTGAGAAGATCCCACGCGCAACACCCATTCTAAGGGTCTGACCTATAGTTGCGCCTAGAAACCCGCCTGCGGCGGCGGTTGGAGTAAAAGCATGATAAAAAATCAAGTAGATAGAATGCGGGATATTTGCCCTATAGACGACGAGCGTCAAAATAGCCCCCAACAAATAGAAAATGATCATTACGGGAACAATTGTGCTTGTAGCTTTCGCAATACTTTTAATACCGCCTACAATTACCAGCCCAGTTGCAACGCATAACACGGCACCGGTAACCCAGAACGGAATCCCAAAGGCTTGACCCAGAGCATCCGCTACAGAGTTTGACTGAACCATATTTCCTATCCCAAACGCTGCAATAGAGGCAAAAATAGCAAAGAGCATCCCCAGCCATTTAATCCCAAGTCCTTTTGAAATATAGTACATAGGGCCGCCGCTCATCATCCCTAATTTATCGACTTCTCTATACTTAACGGCAAGCACGGCTTCTGAATATTTCGTTGCCATTCCCAAAAGCCCTGTGATCCACATCCAAAAGAGCGCACCCGGCCCGCCCACGGCAATCGCGGTCGCAACTCCAGCGATGTTTCCTACTCCCACGGTCGCAGATAAAGCAGTCATAAGAGCTTGAAAGTGAGATATATCCCCTTGGGCATCCCCATCTTCTTTTCTTTTGATCAGAGCTAAATAAAGTGCGGGCAATAAAGCCCTAAACTGTATGCCCCTTAGCAGTATTGTCAGATATACGCCGGTACCCAATAGGAGGATTATAAGAGGCAATCCCCATATGAAACCACTCATATCAGATAGAATTTTTGTAATCTCTTGCTGCACTAGTTACACCTTAATCAATCCAGGAAGTTAGTCACTAAACTTATCATAGTAAATTATCTAAAGTAAAGGGATATAACATCACGAGATCCAAGAGTTGGACATAATTATATATAAATATTGTGAGGATTATATTGCAAAAAAAACACCCCTTATGTACACTTAATTGATACACTTATTCTGAAATGAAATAGACGGAGGCTAGGCCTAATAATGACGACACAAAATCCGTTCGTAGCTCTTAAAGAAGAAATGGATAATCTGGTAGTGGGGCATGAGGAAGTAAAGGTAGCCCTTCTGCTCGGTATTATATCAAGAGAACATATCTATATTGAGGGGCCTCCCGGAACCGCAAAAACTATGCTTGCAGAAATTGTATCGGGTGCTGCAAGCCTTAGATTTTTCTTCTATCAGCTCCATAGAGACACCAGGTTATCAGAGTTGATTGGAGACTTGGTGATTTCAAAAGAAACAACTGATAACGGAGAGATAATAAAACAAAAGGTTGTTAAAGGCGGGATATTAACTTCTGAAATTTGTCTCCTCGATGATATTTCCAGAGCTCCCGGAGAATCGCTTAACGTTCTTTTGAGAATACTAAACGAAAGGAAATTCTTTAATGAAAATATTCCATTGTTAACAGCCATAGGAACCAGTAACCCAACTGCCGATGAGTATTACAATGAGCCTCTTGATCCTGCAAACCTTGATAGATTCGTTCTGCAAATCAATTCTCAGGGGCTTTCTTACGGCAGAAAATGGGACGAGGCAAAAAAAGTTATTAAGCTTTATAGCGAAAGATCAAGCGACTATGAAGTTCCCGCAAGAGTTAGTAGAGAGGTATTTGATGAATACTTTGAAAAACTAGGCTCAGTTGATATACCTTTAGTTGTTCAAGAAACGCTGGCTAAGTTTGTTGCGACCCTTATAGAAGATTACGGATGTAATGAAACAAATTCCCTAATATCTGACAGAACATTTTTTGTGAAATCGTTAAAGATTATGAGGGCACATGCTCTATTAAATGACAGAGATCATTGTACAACAGAAGACTTAAACGCTCTAAAGTATATGACGGCCTTCAGAGTTCCAGAAGAGGTATTTCAACAACTCGATCAAATTCTTGATGACCTAACATCTAAAAAAAAAAAGACAGGGACAGACCGGGTGAGCTAGAAGAACAGCAATCATCCGAGGCCGATCCGAACACGCCTGGAGAAGAGGATGACCAACACCAGGAAATCCCAGACGAGGATGCGACAAAAGAATCCCAGGATGATGAGCTCACGGAAGCACGAAAAACATTTTTCCAAGCCCTTAAAGAACTCAAAGATAATATAGAAAGAGAAAGTGAGATGATCCCCCCTGATGCTCAGGACATCCCGTCTGATCCGGAAGGTAAGATAAGCGATGACCTGGGAAACCGTGAAGACAGAGAAGCGCCTGAGTCAAACAAGGTATTTGCGAGCAAATCCCCCGACCCCGGTGATGAAGACGATTACTGGATCGGCGGCAAGAAGAATACAGATTCCGCAGACAATGCAAGAATCATAATGAAAGTTTTAGAAGGGAACTTTCAGAGAAGTATTGCTCTTAGAGCGCCCCATCCCGGAGGCATGCCTAGAACATGGAAGAGAATGAACTATTTTGATGAGATAGAGGATATTGATCCGTTCGAGGCAATGATCTGGACAGAGAATACCACCCCCACATTACCGCGCGTCCACAAAAGGGAAAAAGAAATGATGGGCGGAGAGATTGCGATCCTCAGAGACGTTAGCACGTCTATGATGGGCGTATATAGCGAATGGTCCTCATCGGTTGTAAGAGGGGTTATTGAGCTTGCAAGATCAAAAAAAATGAGAGTGGGGTATGTCGAATTTAATCACCGCTCTTACAAGTACAAAAGAAATGCCCATTTCTTTACCAGAGACTACAACTGGATGCTTGATCTTGCTTCAAAAACGGAGTGTTCGGGAAATACAAATTATGAAGATGCTCTAAAAGATGCAATCTCGGAATTTAGAGGAAGGGGGCTGAGAAATAAGCATATATTATTTATTACAGATGGTATTCCGACCTCAGGCGACTGCGACGTTATAGCCGAAAGAGTTAGAGCTAAGAAACTTGGAGTATGCGTTCACTCAATCTTCATTGGGTCTAAAAACTATCCCAAGATTCTGGAGAAGATTTCAGGAGAAACAAGCGGTACTCAGTTTATCGCCACTCGCAGAAAAAACGGAATTATCCGGATAGAAAGAGAAGACAAAAAGATTATGAAGCCCGTTGTTGAAAAAACCAGAGTCGATCCGTTTGGTGAAGTATTTGCTTAAGGGTTGCTACCTTTGATATTTATACACGGCTCTTTGATGTTCTCTATAATTAGGTGAGAAATGATGGGTGCCGTCCCCTCTGGAGACAAAGTACAGATATTTTACATCCGCGGGATTTAAAGCCGCCATTATGGAATCTTTGCCGGGATTTGCAATTGGCCCCGGCGGAAGTCCTTTAATTACGTAAGTGTTATATTCAGTTGCCTCCCCTAAATCCCTTCTCCGAAGGTTGCCGGCATAACGCTCTCCCATTCCGTAAATTACAGTAGGATCGCTATCGAGCTTCATCCCTATCCTAAGCCGGTTATGAAAAACAGCTGAAATTATCGGCCTCTCAAACGCGGCTCCCGTTTCTTTCTCAATAATAGAGGCAAGAGTCAGCACTTCCTTATCCGTAAGATTAACCTTGTCTCTCATATCGGAAAGAGGCTCGTAAACTGTCTTAAATCGATTGACCATCAATCTAATGAACTCTTGTGAAGAGGGCGCCCTTGAATAAGAGTAGGTTTCGGGAAAAAGATACCCTTCAAAGCTTATTGCGCCGTGCCCGAGCAGCTCCCTCAAAAGTTCCTTATTCTGAGTTTCAAGAAGAAACTCCTGCTCATCTACAATACCTTTTTTACCCAATAACCCGGCAATTTCTTTTACAGTTAAACCCTCGGGAATTGTTACTCTGTAGAGGAGAACATCTCCTCTTACAATCTTGGCGGCCACCTCCGACATAGTACTGCCTTTATCAAATTCATACTCCCCTGCTTTCAATTCGTTCTGCCACCCTTCACTCATCACATACAAAATGAACAACTCATCACTTTTTATGACACCTGCTTGTTTAAGCTTTGATGAGATATCTTTTAAACCCGCACCCTTTGGTATGTCTACAATCATGTTTTCGGAAACAGAGGGCACTTTATGGATATAGTGGGAGACTGTGAGGTAGGATGCCCCCAGTAAGATTAAAACTATAATAATAAGTGCTGTTATATAGAAGAGCTTTTTGGACTTCATCTCTAAAATCTTTTATTAATCCTTTATAACGGCAAGATCATCCCTATGGACTACCTCATCGCTGTATTTGTAGCCGAGAATACCTTCAACATCTGAAGTTTTGGAGCCCATAATTTTTCTTATATCCTCAGAGCTATAAGACGTAAGCCCCCTTGCAACCTCAGTGCCGTTTTCATCAACACAGCTCACTGACTCTCCCACCCCGAAGTTGCCATGAACCCCTTTGATCCCAGAGGGCAGCAAGCTTTTGCCTGAAGAAGAGATAGCTTTTTTTGCGCCCTCATCTATTACAATCTCACCCGCTGACTTAAGAGTAAAAGCAATCCAGTGCTTCCTTCCGCTTAAGCTCCGCTCAGAGGGAAGAAACAGTGTGCCTACTTCTTTCCCCTCAAATATATCCTGTAGCGTAGATCCGCTCTTTCCGTTTGCTATAATGGTAGGAACCCCGAAAGCAGCCGCCTTTTTTGCAGCCTCTATCTTGGTCTTCATTCCACCAATCGTAGTTGTGCCAAAAGTATCCCCCGCGGTATTTTCAATTTCCTCTCCAATACTCTCTATTAAAGAGAGGAACTCCGCGTCTTCATTATTCCTTGGATCTTTGCTGTAAAGACCTTCTATATCCGTGAGCATTATTAGAAGATCCGCCTCTATTAATGAGGTAATATGAGCTGCCAGGTTGTCGTTATCACCAAGCATAATCTCTTCAATCGCAACAGTATCATTTTCATTCACTATGGGAATGATTCCCATTCCAAGAAGCGTAATCAGAGTCTTGCGCGCATTTAAATATCTTTTTCTATCTGAAAGTCCGTCGAGGGTAAGAAGAATTTGTGCAACGTTTTGGTTAAATGCAGAAAAGGCTCTTTCATAATGCCCGATAAGCGTGCTCTGTCCTGCAGCCGCGATTGCCTGTTTCATAGATATTTCTTTAGGCCTCTGCGCTAACCCAAGTTTTTTCATCCCAGAGGCAATGGCACCTGAAGAAACCACAATTACTTCAATGTTCCTATCTCTAATCTTAGAGATTTCGTGTGCTAATTTTTCAAAAACGCTCAGAGAGAGACTACCGTTATCATCGGTAAGCACACTGCTCCCGATTTTAATAATCACTCTATTAACATTAGAGATTATAGATTTTCTTTGATTATTATTCACTTTCATTCACCGACTTAGTATTTTACCTAAAATGTACGTATATCGTGTAATTCTTGACAATAATGTTCAGGCTCGATATCTTTAATGGGCTGCTAAGCGGGAATAGCTCAGCTGGCTAGAGCGTCTCCTTGCCAAGGAGAAGGTCGCGGGTTCGAATCCCGTTTCCCGCTCCACCCTTTATTTGATCCTCACCAAATCATTCATCCACCAAGTCATTCATCCATAGAAACATATCCGGGTTGAGACTCTATACGCTGACACCAGGACATTACAGATGGGTAAGCGCTAAGGTCAATCTCACCCTCAGACGCCAAATGCACGTATGGATAACATCCAATATCCGCAATCGAGTAGTTGCCCGCTAAAAACTCGTTTTCAAGAAGGTGATCATCCAGAATCTTAAGCGCGAGAATGCCATGGGCCCTGTATTTAGCAAGCTCCTGTTGATCCCGCATTTCCTCTGGGAAGAAACGAGTCAGGTACCTAGCCCTCGCTAGGTTAGGATCAATCGTAGTCTTTCCGAAAAGCAGCCACTGAGCCACTAAACCGTGCGCTCTAGGATCCTCAGGATATAAAGGATTGGGAGAGTACTTCTTGCCTATATAAAACAAAAGGGCGTTTGACTCCCACATAACAAAATCTTCATCAACCAAAACCGGTATTTTCTTATTCGGGTTGAGCGCCGCAAATAGGGGGCTATTTTGCTCACCATTGAACACATCTACATTTATTCTTTCATATTCGATACCAAGCTGATTTAAGACCAGCCTGGATTTATAAGAGTTCCCTGAAAGCGGGTGGTCGTATAGTTTTATCATAGTCAATCTTCCAAATATTTTTGGAATTTTTCAGTGAACCTTTCTTTGCCCATTATTTTATACGTCACTTCTTTTTTAGTTATGGTGTAATCAACAGTGCTTCTAGTACAAACCTTGTTTTTGTCGTTTAAAATACTTACTTCAACCCTCACCTTACGCCCATCGGCATCGGTTACCTTCCCTCTAATCGTTAGCTCAGATGACGCATCAACCGGCCTTAAGAACTCCATATCCAGTTTAGCGGTGAGAGCAATTTTCTTATATTTATCAAACATAGTCCAAAAAGCTACCTCATCGATAAGAGCGCACTGTATACCGCCGTGGAGTATTCCCGGGAAACCCTGAAGATGCACTTGGGGTCTAAATGTTGTGAACACATCCCCCCTGTCCTCATCAGCAAAGAATTTTAAACGAAGCCCCAGCTGGTTTCTGGGATCGCAAGCAAAACAACCGTACCCCGGGAAGTCAAGAAATATGTTTTCAATCTCTCGAATCATGGAAGGGAAAGACTCTCTTTGATTATTAAATAGAATAAATGCAAGCGCATCACTCTCTTTCAACAACTTTTGCTACTGAAGCAACCTTTTCATCCTCAGCCAGACCAATAAGTCTAACTCCCTGAGTGCCTCTTCCAAAAACACTTATTTCAGACGCATTCATACGGATCACTTTGCCGCCGTGTGTTGTAATCATCATTACCTGTGTATCGTTTGTCACCTGGAAGGCCCCTACTACTCTGCCGTTCTTTCCAGTTGTCTTAATCGTTATAACTCCCTTACCGCCTCGGCCGGTAATCCTGTACGCGGAAACAAGCGTTCTCTTACCGTAGCCCTTCTCCGTCACTGTGAGAATCTGGGCTTCAGAGTTTTCAATTACTTCAAGGCTTACAACTTCGTCCCCTTTATCAAGCCTAATTCCCCTAACCCCGGTGGCTGTTCTACCCATGTCTCTTACGTCGCCTTCTTTAAACCTGATTGCCTGCCCAAAGTGTGAGGAAATCAAGATCTCATCATTACCGCTAGTAAGTTTTGCCTCTATTAGTTCATCATCATCTCTGATGTTAAGCGCTATAATGCCGCCTACGCGAGGTTTTGAGTAGGCCATGAGCTTTGTCTTTTTAACTGTACCGTCTTTAGTTGCCATGATGATATACTGATCGTCCTTGAACTCTATTACCGGAAGTACCGCCGCGATTGTTTCACCCGAGGCCAGGTTTAATAAGTTCACCAATGCTTTTCCTTTTGCAGTCGGGCCGGCTTCGGGAATCTCATGGACTTTAAGCCAGTAACATTTGCCGTGATTAGAGAAAAACAAGACGTAGTTATGCTGAGAGGCAATAAAGAGCGTCTCAACAAAGTCCAGATCCTTGGTAGTCATTCCGGTCCGGCCTTTACCGCCCCTTCTCTGACTCCTGTATATACTTAAGGAAGTAGTCTTTATATACCCTTCGTGGGTTATCGTAACCACCATATCTTCGTCAGCTATGAGATCCTCAATTGAAATTTCCTCAGAGCTGTCCAGAATTTCCGTTTTTCTCTCATCTCCATACCGGTCTTTTATTTCTCCAAGCTCGTCAATAAGTATCCCAAGTATCAAATGATCTTTGTCCAGTATTTCTTTTAACCCTTTCACTGTGGCGATAAGTTCTTTTCTTTCATCAAGCATCTTATCTCTTTCAAGCGCTGTGAGTCTTTGGAGACGCATGTCCAAAATAGCTTGAGCCTGAATATCACTTAGACCAAGCTTTTGCATAAGCCCGTCTTTTGCGACCTGCGGGCTATCGGACTTGCGAATCAGGGCAATAACTTCATCTAAATGATCAAGAGCTATTTTAAGACCCTCTAATATATGAAGCCTTGCCTCAGCTTTCGCCAATTCAAATTGAGTACGTCTTGTTATGACTTCCTTTCTATGTTCCAAGAAATGATTAATAACTTCTTTAAGCGGCATCACTCGCGGCTGGTTCCTTACAAGCGCAAGCATGATGATGCCAAAAGAAGTGTCCATAGGGGTATGCTTGTAGAGCTGGTTTAAAACAACTTCAGCAATCTCCCCGCGTTTTATATCAATAACGACTCTGATACCGTCTCTATCGGACTCATCCCTTATATCCGAGATACCCTTTATCTTGTCTTCCTTTACAAGGTCCGCCATCCGCTCGATAAGCCTGGATTTATTAACCTGATAAGGTATCTCGTTGACTATAATTACTTCTCTGTCGCCTTTTTTCTGTTTCTCAATTTTGGCCTTTGCTCTGAGCTTTATAATTCCACGCCCAGTCTCATAGGCCTCTCTTATCGGGTTTTTGCCGGTGATAAAACCGCCTGTTGGAAAATCAGGACCCGGCATATGCGTCATTAATTCATCAAGTGTAATTGTAGGATTCTTGGCTTGGGCTACAACTGCGTTTATTAATTCAGTCAAGTTATGAGGAGGGATATTTGTCGACATTCCCACGGCAATCCCTGAAGATCCATTTAGCAGCAGGTTTGGAATTTTTGAAGGAAGAACAAGGGGCTCATGCTCGCTGCCGTCATAATTCGGCAAGAAATCAACTGTCTCTTTCTCGAGATCGTCTAACATCTCAGCCGCAATTCTATCGAGCCTGACCTCAGTATACCTCATAGCAGCGGGAGGATCGCCGTCAACCGATCCGAAATTCCCCTGACCGTCTACAAGTGTGTAGCGCATTGAGAAATCCTGAGCCATTCTGACAAGGGTATCGTAAATTGCCGCGTCTCCGTGGGGATGGTATTTACCCATCACATCACCCACGATCCTGGCTGACTTTTTATACGGTCTGTTCCACTGGTTACCGACCTCATCCATACCAAAGAGAATTCGTCTGTGTACCGGTTTAAGTCCGTCTCTCACATCCGGCAGAGCTCGGCCAACAATAACGCTCATCGAATAGGAGAGATAAGACTCCTTCATTTCATCTTCGATGTTAATAGGTATAATCTGAGACGGTGTTGTCATCTAGGTAAACCCCTCCTAAATATCTATAAATATTGATCATTAAGCTTATATGAGAGGATGCCAAGAGTCAATTTCTTGAACTGTGATATTCAGGAAACAACATTAATATGTACGAAAAGTGCTTAAATTCAGGATAATATACTAACAAACTCTTTTTCTCCCAAACTATGAAAAAATTACTCAGTAAAATTTCAGTTTTTTTTCTAAAGCTTTTACTTTTTATACTCATAATAACAATCGCATGGGTAGCCCTTTACAAGTTTGTGAATCCACCGGTTACCCCTTTGATGCTTATACGCTTTTTTGATAAAGAGAGCGGGCAGAGATTAATCAAAGCCGACTGGAAAAATTATGAGGATATTTCAAATTATATGAAAATAGCCGTAATCGCCTCAGAAGACCAGCAATTTCCCCTCCACGAAGGATTTGACCTCCGATCCATTGAAGAAGCGATAGATGGGAAATTAGAGGGTGAGCGCTTAAGGGGAGCCAGCACTATATCACAGCAGACTGCAAAAAATATTTTCCTATGGCCGTCACGGTCATGGGTAAGAAAGGGCATAGAGGCATATTTTACTGTGCTAATTGAGAAAATATGGGGCAAGAAGAGAATACTCGAGGTGTATTTAAATGTTATAGAGACTGGGGACGGGATATACGGAGTAGATGAAGCGGGAGAGATTTATTTCGGGAGGTCCGCCAAAAACTTAGATGAGGTAGATGCCGCTCTTATTGCAGCAATACTTCCTGATCCAAGAGGCATGTCAGCGGTAAAACCCTCGGAGTATGTTCTTAGAAGGCAGCAATGGATCAGAGAGCAGATAGGAAATCTCGGGGGAACAAGTTATTTGAAAAACATAGAGTAATCGTCTTTTAATGTTAATTGACATCATAGAGCCTTGGGTGTAAAACAATAAGGACTAACTACATAATGGGGATTAAGAAAATGGCTAAAGAAACAGCATTAATCACAGGCGCGTCATCTGGAATAGGAATGGGACTGGCAAGGCTTTTTGCGGCTGACGGCTCTGACCTTGTACTAGTTGCCCGCAGGGAAGACAGACTTAACGAGCTCGCTCAGGAACTCAAATCTGAGCATGGGATTGAGGTACACGTGCTTCCCAAGGATCTCTCCAAGAAAACGGCGCCCCAGGAAATCTTCAGCCACATGCAAAAAGAGAATATAGAGGTTGACGTCCTCGTAAATAACGCTGGGTTTGGTAACAAAGGCAGCATCGCAGAGCTCGACACCGATCTGCAAATGGACATGCTGCAAGTCAACGCGGGAGCTCTAACCCACCTAACAAGTTTGTTTCTGCCGGGAATAATAGAAAGAGGATATGGCGGTATATTAAATGTCGGCTCACTGGCAGGTTTTCAGCCCGGGCCCAATCTCGCTGTCTACTTCGCCACCAAAGCTTATGTGCTTTCATTCACAGAGGCCCTAGCGGAGGAGACTTCAAACCCGAATATCAAGATTTCATGCCTGGCCCCGGGGCCGGTTAAAACCGAATTTGGAGAAAAGTCAGATCTTGAAGACTCACTTTTGTTTAAAATGAGCTTAATGGAGATGGCCCCGGTAGTAGAAGCCGGATACCAAGGGTTTAGGAAGGGGACAACAATAGTTATCCCGGGACTTAAACAGCAAATCGTACCATTTTTAAATAGATTTACTCCACGCTTAATCGTAAGGAAAATAGCAAAGAAGCTAAACTCGTAAACTCATCCGAAAAAGCACTTTAGATTGCTGATAATATTTTGAGAGCTGTCTATTATCCGTGTGCAGTCCGGCAGTGACTTCAAGAAGAATTTTCCGTAAAATTTACTGATTACTCTTTTATCCAACACAAGCACGGCCCCCTTATCGGTCTTTGTCCTAATAAGCCTGCCGAATCCCTGCTTAAACTTTAGAACTGCAACAGGAACACTGTAATCCATAAAGGAATTAAGCCCCTGGCTTTCCATATACTCTACCCTGGCTTCTATAATTGGCTCGGTTGGAACTCTGAAGGGGAGCCTGGCAATAACTACCAATTTTAAAGCATCCCCCGGGACATCAACACCCTCCCAAAAACTGTCGGTTGCAAATAGAACAGAGTTATCCTCAATCCTAAATTTATCAAGCAGCTTACCCCTGGGAAAGGCTCCTTGTTTTAGGGCAAGTATTCCATCGTCTTCTAGCTCTCCGCTGATATTCTTATAAACAGTTTCAAGTAAAGTATATGATGTAAATAGTATAAGAGCATTCCCGTTTGAAGCCTTTACAGCCTTTGTAATTAATCCCGAGATTGCATCAGCGTAGCCCACATTACCAGGCTCGGGGATGTCGTTGGGTATGGTCAAAAGAAGCTGTTCCTCGTAGTTGAAAGGTGAAGGAAGTATAAGCTCATCCACTCTTTGTTCATCTTCAAGCCCAAGGCCCGTCTTTAGAAACTGAAAACTCTTATTAACAGCCATAGTAGCTGAGGTCATTACCACGGTATCGCACTTTGAGTAGAGTCTTTCTTTAAGAGTAGGGGAAATATCAAGTGGGGATAGACCTAAACCTGAAAGTATTCCTCCCCGCCCCATTCTTCCTTCCACCCATCTTACAAAGCCGTCGTCCTCTGTGCTTAGGAACGTGCTAATAACATCGGAGTAATAATCAAGCTTATTCCCCACCCCTTTGAACTCGACTATTAGCTTTGCAATATCACTCTCAACCTCATAGTCGATAAGAATATCCGTTATGGCTTTAATCTCCTCCTGGAGCTCCTTAAGCCTGATTCTCAATATAGAGAACTTTTTATCGATATTATCCCAGCCTTCTCTGCCCGTAACTTCTTCTGTAATACGAAGATTAATCTCTTCCTTTCCGCCCTCTTTTTCCTGACTTATGGGAAGACAGAAGGTATAAAGCGCATCAAATGAATCAGCAACATATTGATCAACTGTATCAACTTTGCTTGATAGCAGATCTTCTACTTTTCTTAAAAGGTCATTTACAATTCCTTTCCTGTACATTTTGACGAGCTTGGTTGCGAGAGACGCCGTGTAATAAATGAGTCCCTTCCCCTGCCCCCCCTTACTCTTACGCTTAAGTCTTCTCAATACTCTTATAATTCCGAACTTCGTAGCCCTCATGCCAAAGTGTGACGTGGCCGCGTCATTTAAATGATGAGCCTCATCAAAGATCACTCTTTTAAACGGCGGCAAAATCCCGGCATCACTGCTCTCTGATGCACTCTTGATAGCAAGATCGGAAAAAAGAAGGTGGTGATTCACGATTAACAATTGAGAAGAAGCAACCTCTCTTCTTGATTTATAAAAAAAGCACCTTGAATAATAAGGGCATCTGGCTCTAAGACAGCTGTCGCTCTCAGCAGAAACCTTATCCCAGACACTGTCCGGAGGTGTAAAACTAAGATCGGAAAGGGAACCGTCATCGGTAACTTTAGCCCAGTCCAATATTTCATTAATCGGGTCGACTTCATCATCATCCGCCATCTCAAAGAGACCTTCCTGTATTGTCTCTGTTCTTAAAAGGCAAAGATAATTTCTCATACCCTTAACCAGGGAGTAATTAAAATCATCCTCAAACGCGTTGTAGAGAAGAGGAATATCTTTATCGATTAACTGCTCCTGAAGATTAATAGTGTTGGTTGATATAACAATGCGCTCCTCGTTCTTTAAAGCCCAGGCAACAGCGGGGATTAAATAAGAAAGCGTTTTTCCGGTTCCGGTCCCGGCCTCTATTAGTGAGATTAAATTATCATTAAAAGATGAAGTAACGGACTCAAGCATGTGGAGCTGCTCATCTCTAAGCTCGTACTTCTCCCCCATAACATCCGCAACTCTGCCCTGGGGTAGAAGTGCTTTTTTTGTCTCCTCAATATCGAGCGGCTCGATCTCCTTTTCAAAAAAAGGCTCAACCACAACATATACCTGAGAGGCGTTATTGTTAACGATTAAAAAACCAACCCCCTGATTGCCGAAAACCGAGGCTATCTGTATATCCTGGTCTGAAGGCGTCAACGTACCCGAAGGATGATTATGAATAACGACATCTCCGGGTTTTGCGGACTCTATAACCGCAGGGACCGAGTAATCATTGCCCCTCGCGACAACCCTCACCTCTTCAATTACATACCGCTCAGAAAAAGAACCGACAAGAAATACCTCGTTCCCGGAGGCTTCTTCAATAACAGTTTGTATAGTTGATTTAACGTTTTCAGAGAAAAAATCTTTTTGCACGGGGAGAAGTCTACATTATTTAATAGAGTTTCACAGACGGCGCGGGAATGATGCAGAATGTATATATTTTAACCCGGCTTAAATTGGGTTCGGGAATGTCAAAAGAGGAAAGCTTCAGCGCCCCTTTCTTTTACCAATTTAATGATTCGAAATTCAGAACCCTAAACCAATAATTATAAATTGTCCGCGCATGGCGGTCTTATTGGAGACCAGCAAAATCCACAAAACGTATCTTCTACATCTACACCGGTAATATTTATAAAAAAGGAGAGCGAGAATGGTAACGAGGATTCTAGATTTTCCAAAGTTCCAACCATCTCCCCTTTTATAGCCTCGCCTATTTGGTTTACTGTAAAATCAAAGAGATCAATCGTGCTACAACTTTCAAACTCAGGTATGAAAGCACCTTCTATACCATCAATTGTGAATTGAGTACCTATACCTACAGGAGCTTGTTCTGGAGGAACAAGTAAAGGACCAAATTCTATTCCGAACTCTTCACTGCTTAAGTCGCTAGTGCATTTAGCACAACCTAAACGGAGACCATCAGTACTTAAAAATTCCCCAATGCAAGCGATTTGGCCAAAATCAATGCCGATACACTCTTCACCATTATCTGAATTATTAGAGGAATCACAGGCTATTATTACAAGAGCAATGAACAATGTTATTGACAGTAGTTTACAATCTCTCATTTAACTATTCACTGAACCAATGGAGAACAGCGATAATCAAAACCTGTCATTTCTTGAGTACCATATTCTGTGAATGTTAAGGTTCCAGTTATTTGATTTCCCATTACAGTCTCTATATTAAATTCTCCAATCCCAAGAATTTCGAGCGAATTGCTGATATCACTGACATCACATGTGAAATCAAAACAACTCGATTCCATACACGT
>JAJCZT010000033.1 GCA_029262255.1 Deltaproteobacteria bacterium | reverse complement strand
TTCGGGAGAGCCTCCCTTCATTGCCTCTATAATTCTCTGCTTAAATTCTTTTCCTATCTGTGACTCGTCGACTGCGGGGATTTCAACATATCTGTTATTAGCTCCCATGATGCTTTGTCCGGGTTGCTGACCGAGCATCATGGGGACAGGAGATCCGTTGCCACGGGCGCTTAACTGCATTTGCTGGAGCATATCCCGGGCTTGCTGTTTTGCTTCTTGTAGAGCCTTTAAAGCCTCATCCTGGTTTGATATAGCTTTAGATACTTGCTGGCTGCGCAGGTCCTTGGATGCGTTACCCATAAAGTCCTCTGCTTGCCCTAACTTATCGCCGATTCCGGGACTCACAAATAATCCCTCTCCCTTCTCTTCAACTTCACTTGATAGCTCTCCGGTCTGACCTTTTATCTGATCTTGTCTGCCGGCCATATCCTCATATTGTTTCTCACTATTTCCCTTTGTCCCAAAGCGCTCCAGATCCTTGCGTATTTCACGGGCGAGACGACTGGCGTTGCCAATTTCCCCAGACGCCTTACCTAAATTCCCAATGTTGAGACTACTCATTTCGCTGAGCCCTCTGATACTTTCTTCTATGCTCCCGGCGTTTTTACTAGCTTCTCTAAGGTCCATGGCTTTAAGCCAATTATTAAGCTGCTCAGCTTTCTCAATCATTTTGTCAACCAAATAAGCGCCCTCAGGAGGAGTCTCTCCAGGTGAGTTCTTTGCTATCTTTGTCCTTGCCTCTTTGAGATTGCTGATTAGTTTCTGTACTTTTTTCTTTTCATTCTCAATAAATTCGCGGATATTATCTCGAGGTGAATCGGGGTTCGCCAATAAAGCTTTCTTAAGCTCTCCGGTATTTTCTTTAAGAGAGGCCTCCTCTTTCTCAAGGTCCTCAATACGTGAAATCAGCTCGTTAAGCTTTGACATTTCCTTTGCCATCATTGAAGAGCCGAAAGACTGCATACCGTTTTCAAGGGATGCCATCATGCTTTGAAGACTCTGAGCCATACTGGATAACATTTTAAGCGCTTGATCGATATTGCCTTCCTGGGCGAGCTTGGAGATTTGATCCAGCTGCGCTTGGAGGTCCTCTGCTTCAAAAGCGTCCTGATTTAAAAAGCCCTGTTGTATGTCACCGTTAAGCCCTCTCATCTTTTTCGCAAGTTGTGACATAAGGTCTTTGATTTGGTTAAGTTTTTCCTGAATCTGTGTTTGTAGACTCTCATTGTCACCTTCATTTAATTGCTTTAGTAACTCTGAGAGCTCGCCGTATTCTTTAAGCAACTCTTTGCTCGAACGCAGCGAGTCCACTAACTTGTCTCCCTTGAGCATAGAATCTAAGAAAAGTATGTCGTCTTCAAACTCGTAAATTTCCCTTCTCATCAGTCGGCCCAGTCTTCCCATATCTAATTTCGCAAAAGACTCAATAAGATATTTTCTTTCATCTAAAAGAGCCCTTATTCTTAATTCCATGTTGGATAAACCGACAAAATATGTAAAGTCCGAATATTCATCCTCTTTCATGTTCGCAATTGTTATGTCCAGGGTTCCTATTGAGCGTTCGATCTTTTGAGTGAGCTTTTTCTGGATCTTAATCACTTCACCTATGTCAATCACTTTAGTTCCTGATTTGGAGTTCCCCGTGCTCTGGGTACTTTTGGCAGAGTCGCCATTATTTGATATATTGATTTCGTCCCCTGAGATATTGATTTCGTCTCCCAGTATATCTATCAGTTCTTCCATGAGCTGCTCGGCATAGATGAGCGTTTCTTTATGTTTTGACCCGGCGTCTTTGAGTATAATTGTGATGGCATTTGAAACCCCGACTTTTGGCCCGGAAATAGTATCGTTGTCATACGCCAGTACCCTGAGTTTGATTGTGTCACCGTCGCCCGGATCTATACCGCCAGGACCCCAGGACAGCTTGTCCTTTATCGTGGTAGCTTTCTGATCTTTCTTTGCTATCGGTATTTGAGACTGTCCTCTTTCATTTTCCCATGTGAGCATTAACTTCGAAATACCGTAATCATCCTGAGCCTCAAAGAAAATATCGATCTTTTCCTCTGAACCCAGCTCGAGCGTCTCCCCCATGGGGCTGCTTATGGATATCCGGGGCTCTTTATCTTCTTGGGCATTAATTTCAAAGGTTTCTGATACGAGAGCCTTTGAAGTTTCTTTGACGATGAAGCTTCCGCTTCCAAGCACTGTGAATCCGGCTTTGATTTTCCCGCCCGACATATTTACCGGCACGGAAACACCATTTTCGACTATGAGCGATCCTTTTTCAAAAGCGTTAAGGGGTTTGGCCTCAAATATGACTTCTGTCCCCTTAATTGCCTTTACCTCCCCTCCCGATCCTTTAATACTCTGAGGGGGGAGCTTCGTGTACTCAGGGTATTTGAGCGTGATCTCTATATCGGCGAGTTCAAGATGCGGGCCCGCTTTTGGAGGCGTCACATTGAAGCTCAATAGATAACTTGTAAAATTGCCGGGAATAAAAATCAAGGCTGTTGAGGCAAAGATAGCCCCTGCAATAAGTGGAATTAGATATTTTTTAAGATTCTTTATTGGAAAAAGGGACGAGAGGTCAAGTGTCTCGAGTTTATTGGTAATTTGGTCAATATGAGCAAGAGCGAGGATCTTGGATGTACCCAATATTGTTGAGTTGTGAATATTATTGTTTTTAAGATAAAGGGCGTTTAGCGTGTCTTCTCCAAGTCCCGGAGCTATATTGTCGAGTTCTCCTAACACCCTCTTTGTCCCGGTCTCTCTTAGTAAAGGAATTACCAGAGCCCTGATTACTACCAGGATTAAAGATAAGACCGTGGCAATTTTTAAAAACATGTAATAAATGGGATTAGGGAATAGAAGTGATAGAATGGAGGCCAAACCAAGAGAGATGAAAATTGATATGCCAATTATGGATGAGCCTTTAAGGAGTAGATATTCTTTCTTCCTTTCCTTAAGACCCTTTACCGCTGTGTCCAGTCTTTCTCGGGAGTCAGTGCTTTCCATTCATATAAAATAGTACCTCACACACCTATATATTGGAAGTTGTACAGTGTGCTAACTATGCTATCCTATTGGGCTTTGAAGGTGCAATGAAAGCTTATGGGATTTAAGAAACTTTTAACAAAAAAGATGGAATTCTCCGCTTCACACCGTTATTGGAACCCCGGGTGGAGTGAAGAGAAAAACGTATCGGTCTTCGGCAAATCGGCAGGTCCTTACGGCCACGGCCATAATTATAGCCTTGAGGTAACTGTTGAGGGCGAGGTTGATGCTCAAACAGGGATGATAATTAACCTCTATGAGCTTAAGTCGGTGATGAATGACGTGCTTTCAGATTTTGATCATAAACACTTAAACGATGATAACCCTCATTTTAAGGATTTGGTTCCAACAACTGAGAACATAGCCCGCGTGCTTTGGGATTTGCTGGAGGAAAAGCTTCTTGCTAACCCCAAATGCTCACTCTATAGGGTAAGACTCTATGAGACCAATGATTTGTACGTTGATTACTGGAGAAAATAAAAATTAAAGAATTTGTGAGTCTTACAAAAACTTATTGCTTCTCAGCCGGGCACAGACTCTATATTAAAGAGCTGTCCGAGCAGGAGAATTTTAAGATATTCGATGCATGCTCAAACCCCAATGGACATGGGCATGATTATTCTGTGCAGGTCAAAGTCGCGGGGGATATAGACCCTGAGACCGGAATGATTATTAGCCTGCAGGAGCTTGATGACACTGTGAATATAGTGATTGATGAGCTTGATCACCGCAGGCTCGATATTGAAGTCCCGTATTTTGAGGAGAATCAGCCTACAGGTGAAAATATAGCTAAATATATGTGGGAGAGGATCAGAGTGAACCTCGGTGACAAATTGATTCATCTAAAGCTGAGCGAGACTTCTAACAGCTATTTTGAATACTATGAGGAGGATGACTATCCCTATGAGCATTAAAAAGGCTGTAAAGCAAATTTTACTTGAGATAGGTGAAGACCCCAAGAGAGAAGGGCTTAGGGATACTCCTGACAGGATGGAGAAGATGTTTGAGGAAATAACCTCCGGATATAAAGTAGACCCAAAAGCAGTGATAAATGAAGCCATATTCCATATAAAGTATGATGAGATGGTTGTTGTAAAAGATATAGAGTTTTACAGTCTCTGCGAGCACCATATGCTTCCTTTTTTCGGTAAATGTCATATCGCTTATATCCCTAACGGAAAAGTAGTGGGGTTAAGCAAGATTCCTAGAATTGTAGAGGTATTCTCACGCAGGCTTCAGGTGCAAGAGCGAATGACTGTGCAAATAGCCGATTTTCTCAAAAAAGAGCTCGATCCTCTGGGTGTTGCGGTAGTAGTGGAAGCCTATCACCTTTGTATGGCTATGAGAGGAATTAAGAAATCAGAAGCCAGTATGCTTACTAGTTCGATGAGGGGTGTTTTTAAAAAAGACGAAAGGACCAGAAGTGAGTTCCTAAGCTTTATAAGCAGGAACTTAAAGTAAATGATCGTTTTAAGGCGGCTTTACAGTTAATTTTAATGTTAAATATGATTTTTAGTCTGACTAAGATATAATATATTTTATCCTATTCAGATTGAGGATGAGAATAGATTAAATGCTTAGAACTGTAGTTTTAGGGATTAGTCATAAGACCGCTCCTGTAGAAATCAGGGAGCTCTTTTCTTTTTCACAAGAGAGTCTTGAATCAGGAGTAAGGCAGCTCTTAGAGAAGGATCATGTTGAAGAGTGTATAATCCTCTCGACATGTAACCGTGTAGAGATATACGCGGTGTCTGAAAACGTTGAATTATGTCTTGAAAGCATTAAAGGATTCCTATCCGAGTTTCATGATGTTCCTGAAGAAACTTTTTCTCCCTATATTTATTATTCAATCGGCCATATGGCTGTGAGGCATCTTTTTAAAGTAGCTTCAAGCATTGATTCTATGGTTGTGGGAGAGTCGCAGGTGTTGGGGCAGGTCAAGGAATCTTATAAGGTCGCAACAGCGCAGGGAACAACAGGATTAATCCTTAACAGACTTTTTCATACTTCGTTTTTTGTTGCCAAAAAGATAAGAACGGAAACCGGCATTGGATCACGTGCTGTGTCAATCAGCTATGTTGCGGTTGAACTTGCCAAGAGAATATTTGATGATCTTTCCAAAAGGTCAGTGATGCTTGTTGGTGCCGGGGAGATGGCGGAGATTGCCGCAAAGCATCTTATTAAAGCGGGAATAAGTGATTTGCTAATCGCAAGCCGCAAATTTGAGAACGCGGTCGCGCTTTCTGAAAAACTTAATGGTAAAGCCATAAGTTATGAAGAAGTATTTTATCATTTAAAGGACGTAGATATAGTAATTACAGCCACAGGGTCTCAGGATTTTATTATCAAACCCAATCATGTCAAAGAAGCGCTTAAGCTCAGAAATAATGATCCTATGTTTCTGATTGATATAGCGGTGCCTCGCGATATTGATCCGAGGATTGAAGATATTACTGATATTTATTTATACGATATTGACGATTTGAAAAATGTGTCTGACGAAAACATCAAAACACGCCAGGATAGTTCACATAAAGCGGAAGAAATCATCCTGGAAGTAGAGAAGACCTTTCAAACCTGGCTTAACGGTCTCAAGGCCGTACCGGCGATTATAGATCTTAAAAAGAGATTTGAAATAATTAAAGACAGCGAGCTTGAGAAAGCACTTGAAAAGCTCCCCGGTCTCTCAGAAAATGACAAGTATGTTCTTGAACTTATGGCTTCTAGAATCATAGGCAAGATACTGCATAATCCCCTAACAAATCTTAAAAGAGAGTCTTCGACTTCTCTTGGAGCGCTCTATGTAGATTCAGTCAAAAAGCTTTTTGAACTAGAAAGAGAACTCCTAATTTTAGAAGAAGAGGAAGATGAAGCGAGCCTTCAGGATTGGAACTAGGGGAAGTAAGCTTGCTCTCTGGCAGGCTAATTTCATAAGTAATCTTCTCTCGGAAAAGCACCCCGAATTACATACTGAAATACAAATTATAAAAACAACCGGCGATACTATGCTGAGCTCCCCTTTGTCTGAAATCGGGGGGAAAGGCGTTTTTGTAAAAGAAATAGAGGAAGCGCTACTATCTCAAAAAATAGATATTGCCGTACACAGCATGAAAGACGTGCCCACTGTTTTTCCAGATGGTCTCACAATAGGCGCTGTGGCAAAAAGGCATGATCCCAGAGATGTCCTATTATCAAAAGACGGGCTAACCCTCTCTGAGCTCCCGGAGGGCGCGAGAGTAGGTACGGGGAGTTTGAGAAGGGCGTCACAACTTCTCTGTCATCGCCCCGGGGTTAAAATCGTCTCCATAAGAGGGAACGTGGATACAAGAATAAGGAAACTGAAAGAGAGCGGTGAGTATGACGCAATTGTGCTTGCTATGGCCGGTCTTGAAAGAATGGGGCTTGGAGAAGAAGCAGCAGAGATTATTGCTCCGGAAGTTATGCTGCCCGCACCCGGGCAGGGAATAATCGCGATTGAGTGCAGGGAAGAAGATGTGGAAACAATGGGCATCCTAAGAGCGATTAACCACCGTGAGACGGAGTACCGGGCAATTGCTGAGAGAGCGTTCCTTCTAAGGCTGGGCGGCGATTGCAACGTCCCTGTAGGCTGCTATGCGCTTCTGAGTGGGGATTCGATAAATTTAAGAGGTATAATTTCCTCTCCTGACGGCAAGGTAATAATAAAAAAGGAAGCGAATGGCCCGGTGGACGAAGCCCACAAGCTTGGAGGACAATTGGCCGAGCTGGTATTGGCTGAGGGCGGAGATAAAATACTAGAAGAACTAAGTCCTTCCTGAAAATTAGTTTCACATAATTAATTTCATACACATTCATTATTTCTTTTTACTTTTCATGGTAATATTTAAGCCCATAAGGAGCGGGCCGTGTTATCACAAAATCCTTCTGAAGTTTGTTTTGCGTTCTTAGATGTCGAGACCACTGGGCTTGACCCTGTTTCAGGCGACAAAATATGTGAGATCGCGGTTATTAAAATTATTGACGGCCAAGTAGCGGATGAATTTGTCTCAATAATAAATCCCGGAAGAAATATTCCGGAAAGAGCCGTATCTATTCATGGGATAACCCAGGTCATGGTTCAGGGGGCGCCTTTTTTTAGAGATATCGCAAACGGTCTGCTGGATTTTCTCCGTGACACGGTAATAGTGGCACATAACGCAAAGTTTGATCTCGAATTTCTGAGATCTGAGCTTAAAAACCTCAGCCTGTCACTGCCTGAGAACGAAGTAATAGATACTCTTGGGATTGCCAGAAGATATTATCAGTTTCCAAGTAATAGTCTGGGTGAGATTGCCAGGTCTATTGGGCTGCCTCTTGACGAACAACACCGCGCTCTTGCGGATGTTACGACTACCAAGGACATATTCGAATATTTTCTTAAGGATTTGGACAGAAGAGGAATCAGGCTAAATAAACTAAAAGATATTCTTAAGCTACAGGGCAAAACTATAGAGCTTAAAACCACAAATGAGCTTGTATTGCCCACTGAGATAGAGCAGGCGCTAAGGGACAAGGGCAAGCTCGAGATCAAGTACCTCTCCGCTTATAAAGAGGAGACATCTATCAGGGTGATTGAGCCTTTTGATATAAGCGTCAGCAAAGCAAATACATATATACACGCTTACTGCCACCTAAGAAAAGGAAGGTGTACCTTCAGGTTAGATAGAATTTTGGGTATAAAGGCTTTAGCTTGACGGCCCTTAATCGAAGTTAGACTTCGTGCTCAGTGTTATCTGAAGTCCCCGAACCGTTGGTTCCCGTATCTTCTTTGGGTTGGGTCTTTTCTGTTTTATCTGAGCTATCCGGACTCGCCGCATCATCTGTGGAAAGATCATTTCCGGAGTCTGAATCAGGTATTTTCCCCATTTCCAGATTTAGATCAATGATTTCCGCCTCTAATCTCTTGGATTCGGCAATTAGCTTTTGGTTTTCAATTTTTAGATCTTTAATATTTGATTTAAGATTAGCAATGTATTTATCCAATGCTTCGCTGTTTTGTTTAATCTTATCAAGCTCATCCTGAGTTTGCTCTAGGCTGGATTTGGTGGTTTCAAACTCATCATTTTTTGCCTTGTTCTCGCATCCCGCCAAGAACGAAACTGACATCATTAGTGTGATTACCAAAAACAGTGCGCTTAACTTTTTCATCTTTAATGTACTCCTCCTAATTGATTCTCTTAATGCTAATTTAATCTATATTTATTGAGAGTACTTGTCAATAATATTTATTAAACTATCGCAACTTAGACGTAAAACTTGACAGTTCTTCGATCTTCCCATACCATATATTTCTCACTCTGACGCGGGGTGGAGCAGCTTGGTAGCTCGTCGGGCTCATAACCCGAAGGTCGTAGGTTCAAATCCTACCCCCGCTACCAATAGTTTTGGCTGCCTAGGCCCTTAATGTCTTTTTCCCTTTCCTGCTCTAGAGAAGATATTGATATCCCATATATAGGTTCATATAGTATCCTTATTGCGGAAAGCGTGTTTATGAGTTATAATAATAAATGAGTTTTGCAGTAGTTAAGTCTAACCTAAGATAATCATCTTTCTTATAGATATAAATCTTATAGTAATTCCAGACCGCTAGCACGACCTAATACTAAAAAGGAGGTTCATTCAACATGGCAGACCGTGAAACCGGTATTGTAAAATGGTTTAATTCTGACAAAGGCTTTGGATTCATTGAGCGTGATAATGCAGACGATGTATTTGCACACTATAGTGAAATTAATGACACGGGCTATCGTTCACTAGATGAGGGACAGCGCGTAGAATTTACTGTTGTTGACGGACAGAAAGGTCCTCAAGCACAGAACATTGTAATGGCTTAAGACAGAAATAACATGTGCGCTGTTTAATTACGGCGCACTTCCCTTTTTTTCCTCTCTACAATTTTATC
>JAJCZT010000032.1 GCA_029262255.1 Deltaproteobacteria bacterium | reverse complement strand
CGTTTAACAATTTTAGAAAGGTATTAAGCGCTTTGGTTTTAAGACTTATCGATGAGTGCGCACAAAATGATATGGGGAGAATTATTGATTTTTGAGGCTGTAAAAAATTTCTACTGAACTGATGCCGTCTGCATTTCGGTTGAAAATCGTCTAACGCCGGCATATATGCCGTCTGCAATTTTATCTATGTAGTCGTTACTCTTTAACCTCTTTTCATCTCTAGGATTAGTTATGAATGATGTTTCTACAAGGATGCTTGGTATATCGGCACCTATAAGTACGATGAAGGGGGCTTTCTTAACGCCTTTGTTTTTCACAGGGGGGTACTTGGTCGATACGTTTTTAACGATGGAGGTCTGAACATGGCCTGCAAAACGCTGGGATTCTTCAATCTTTGCGCCGAGCAAATACTGTTTAAGAACCTTATCCATGTCGCTCCGCGATATGCTTGTACTTGCATTCTCTCGTGCCGCAACGGCAAGGGACGCCTTATCATTGGTTACGCTGAGAATGTATGTTTCAATCCCGTAGGCCTGCTTATTTCGCGCGGCGTTGCAGTGGATCGATATGAATAGGTCGGCCCCAAGTTTCTTAGCTATACCCGTTCTCTCTTCCAGGGGTATAAACTTATCCGTACTTCTTGTTAAATAAACTTTTGTTATACCAAATTGCTTCCCATCAGTATCGAGCTTCTTTTTTAATGCTTTTGCGATTCTCAAATTAACATCTTTCTCTTTTAGCCCTGAGGGACCTATTGCTCCCGGGTCGTGTCCGCCGTGTCCCGCGTCAATAACCACAGTTCTGATTTTTAAACCCAGGGCTTCAGACAGGGAGGATACGCTGTCTTCGGGCAGCCCTGATTTATAGTCATATGTGTCGGTTTCTTGTTCTTGAGCGTAATAGCCGTCAGATTTTTTCCCGCTTCCCTCAATATCCATTACGATTCTGTAAGGGTCCTTCAACTCAAAAACCTTATAATCATCAAAGCTCTTTATGTATAGCACAACTCTAACGGTATCTTTTGTGTTTCGGGCAAATTTTATCTGCTCCAGTAGCCCCTTCTTTATCGGTTCTACATAGAGGTTCTTATCGACTGTGGCTCCTTGAATATCGACAAAGAGTCTTGGAGGCTTTCCCTGTTGCGGGTCAGGCTTTAGTAGCCTGGAGGTGTACGAAGCATCCTTGTCCAAATGAATCACCACCCTTGTATAATCATCGGTTGACCAGTGGCGTATCTGGCTTACTTTTGTTAGCCCATTTTCTGATGCGCCGTCTTGACCCTTTGCTGTGGGTTTATAGATAGGTGCTCTCTTGGCGGGTTTGAAGGGGGCTAATTCTTGGCGTTTGTTTAGCGCAACAGTCCTCATATCCCCTTTAGGAAAGTCTATAACCACTTTGTCATATTCAATATAAGCGTCTGACTTACTTTCCCTCTCTACTATTCTGGCAACTCTTAGCTGTGCATCATCTGCAAGATTGCTTTCCGGATATTTCCTTACAAATTTTCTTGATATCTCTACTGACTTATCAAAGTCTTTTTGTGAATTAAATCTCTCCCCTATCTCCTCATACATTTTTCCCGAAAGAAAGAGTGAATTAGGGGCCTTAGGGCTGTTTGGATAATCCCTGTCGATACTGTAAAAAGCGCGTGCAATCGTTTCCCAAATCTCTTTATTTTGTACTTTTTCTTGATTTACTGTCAGACTTTTATAGAGTTCGAAGGTTTCATCATATAACTTTTCACCTCTATCCTGCCCGATTGAGGCCTGAATTGAGGAAAAGAGTATGATTAGGGTCGAAATTATAAAGAGAGATAAGGTTTTTTTAGCCACTTTAGTTATATAATTATACTATTCTGGTAGTTGTTTGTAAACAGTATATTATAATCTACTTTAACATTTTGCATCAATAATTATCCTCTCAGATAGATTATTTTTTGAAATGATTAGAACTTAATGCTAAATTTGTTTAAATGAAGGTGATTATTCTCGGATGCGCTACTTCCACAGGTGTTCCCATAATAGGTTGTAACTGCCCTGTTTGTACTTCGGATAATCCTAAGAACGAAAGGACCCGCTGTTCTCTATTTATACGGCTCGGCGGCAAGAACATACTAATAGATAGCTCAACAGACCTCAGGTTTCAGGCGCTTGAGCACAATATCACCAGACTTGATGCGGTGCTCTATACCCACTCCCATGCCGATCATACACATGGTATCGACGATTTAAGGACTTTTAATTTTGTAAACAATATGGTGATCCCCTGCTATGGCAACTTGCGGACTATTACAAATCTTAAAAAAAACTTCGGCTATATTTTTGACGGGGTATCTTCAGCGGGAGGCAAGCCCAGGCTTGAGCTAAATGTAGTGGAGAGGGCATTTGATTTTGAAGGAATAAAGATAATTCCTATTGAGATACACCATGCCAGGTGGATGATTCTAGGATACAGAATTGGGAACGTGGCGTATCTCACTGATTGCAGCGGCATTCCTGACGGATCTCTGGAAAAGTTAAAGGGTCTTGAGCTCTTAATCTTAAGCGCTCTCAGATATAGAGAGCATCCCGCGCATTTTAACGTAGACCAGGCAGTAGAGATGACGCAAAGAATTAACCCGAAGCTTGCGGTGTTCACTCACATGGGACACGAGATAGATTATGATACTCTACTTAGTGAGCTGCCCGACAACATAGTCCCGGCTTATGATGGAATGGAGTTTGAATTGGATGAGCCGTAACTTGATTCGGGCTAAAACTACAGGGAAAATGTTAGTGCTTCATAAACCATAGAGGTGCAATTATGCAGGAAGTTATAAAGAAGTTACTTCAACCAAATGATACTAAAATAGTTTTCTGTGTGTTAGACGGTTTAGGTGGGCTGCCTCAGAGCGGAAAGACAGAGCTTGAGGCGGCTAAAACACCAAATCTTGACGCGCTCGCCCAAAAAAGCGCCTGCGGTCAGCACTTGCCAGTAGCATACGGTATTACCCCCGGCAGCGGTGCCGCTCATCTGGGACTGTTTGGTTATGATCCTCTCATACACCAGATTGGACGTGGATTGCTTGAGGCGCTCGGGCTTGGTTTGCACATCACGCCTAATGATATAGCTATAAGAGGAAATTTTGCGACCGTTAAATATGAAGGTGACACACCTGTAGTTGTGGACAGAAGGGCAGGGCGAATTCCCACGGAAGAGAACAGGAGAATAGTCTCTAAGATAACTGAGAAGATAAAAGAGGTAGACGGGGTTAAAGTGAATATGGTCTCGGGAATGGAGCACCGCTCCGCAATTGTACTTTCTTTCCCTGAACCTATTGGAGAGCGAGGGGATGAAATCCATGACACAGATCCCCAGCTTGAGGGCAAGAGCCCGATTATTGCCACAGGTAACAATCCCGAAGCGGAGAAAGTTGCGAAAGTAATAGCAAAATTTGTTGACCAGGTTGCCGAAATAATAAGCGATGAAGAGAGGGCTAATTACTTGCTCTTAAGAGGGTTTGCCGTTCATCCCAACCTGGCTTCTTACAAGGACGCTTACGGGCTCAACGCGGCATGTATTGCGACTTACCCTATGTACCGCGGAGTCTCAAAGCTGGTTGGGATGGAAGTGCTTGAGGTCGGGGAGAATTCTATTAAAAGCGAGATTGAGACTTTAAAGCGCGACTTCGACAAACACGATTTTTTCTATATGCACATCAAGAAAGTGGATAGTTACGGTGAGGACGGAAATTTTCAGGGCAAGGCCGGCGTGATTGAGGAGTTCGACAG
>JAJCZT010000031.1 GCA_029262255.1 Deltaproteobacteria bacterium | reverse complement strand
GCAGACTATTTTTGAGGTGTATCAAAATCGAGTGACAATTTCACGCCTCTGATTTTTCCGCCAACTCTTTTGAGCACTTTGTCATCATTGTCGGCAATGAACCACAATTCGAAATTCAAATTATCTTTATCGGCATTGCCTTCCGGGTCTTCTAAATAATACAGATATGAGAGTTTTGAATTCTCCCCCAACTGTTCAATTTCATATGGCGCCCCCAGTGTTTCCATAACGTTGTCAGAGGTTGGAATCTCTGCAGGGTCCTTACCGGCATATTTAGAGTTTGCGCTCCTTCTTAACTTACTCACATCGGCATTGCCCATGGATGTGAGCATTTTTTTTAAGAGTGGAATGGAAAGATTCTTTAAAAAGCGCTTGGGAAATGTAACCTCAGCGAGCTTGCCGTCTTCTATTACCATTAGTATAGGAATATCATATGTATCCCCCTCACTCTGAGAAACAGTGTGCTGTTTCTGAAAGACATAAGTCCACAGCTCGCCCCCGTCTATCACTTCTACCGATACAGGCCCCCCTTTCATGAGCCATATAACATCATCAGTCAGCAGCACCGGATTTAGAAATACCAATGTTAAACCCCGCTCATCGTTGAGATCAAAATTGATCTCAAAATCATTAAGCTGGTTTTTAACCTTCACCATCCGCACAAAAACACAGCTTGAGAGAGAGAAGATAAAGAGCAATAGCGTTAAGAAGACAAAGACCCTTTTTGATTTTATGAACAAGCATCCCTCCAAAATCTCAAATCACACATTGAGTCGAATAAGTTGTATTACTTTACTCGAAATACCGGCAATCTTTCAAATATTAGAATTGTGTATTGAATTAATCAGGGTTAAAACAAAAACGGGAACACTTCTCGCTCAAGAAGTGCTCCCGTTCTCTTAAAGGAGGATGGAGGATGATTTTTAAGTCTGCGTTTTAATTTCATATATAAAAATAAAGTATTCTACTTTAAATGTCAAGGAAAAATGACCTAAATTTAAGAAAGTTACTTAAGACTATATTCGGCATGGCATAACTCCCTGTAATCATTGCAACATTATTATGCCTTAAAATTGCGGCTTTTTCCCAAAAATAAGCCAAAACGCTATAAACTTTATAAAAAATATCAGTCATACTAAAATATCCATGAGTTCTATAACACTACTTTCACCTGCAAAGATTAATTTAACCCTCGAAGTACTCGGAGTAAGAGCCGATGGTTACCATGAAATCAGATCGATAATACAGCCGGTCAGCCTTTTTGATGAGGTAAGTATCAAGGTTGAAGAGGGAGAGGGAATTGAGATTGAATCAAGCGGGGTCTCTATTCCTTCGGGCAAAGATAATCTCGCTTATAGGGCGGCAGAACTATTCTTCCAGAAAAGTGGCGTCAACTTAAAAACAAAGATATTCATTAAGAAAAAAATTCCTCTAGGGGCGGGGCTCGGGGGTGGAAGTGGCAACGCCGCCGCTGTTCTCATTGGACTAAATAGGATCACCAAGGCCCTGTCTGAGGATGATTTATTTAAAATCGGACCTAAAATCGGCGCTGACGTACCATTTTTTATTCGTTCACTCACGGCCACAATGGAAGGAATTGGGGAAAAGATCCGCATATTGAAAGAATTCCCTATTCTTCACTATGTGATTCTATGCCCGAACCTTCAGACTTCTACACAGCAAGTTTATAAAAAATGGGATGAGCTAAATAGCGCCGATCAAAATAAGATTACCTCATCTCAGGACAATTTAGAGGAATGCATCAAAAAATTCACAGATAAAAAGGGAGAGCTGCCTTTACAAAATGATCTTGAGGAACCGGCTGTTTCCCTTCACCCGGAAATAGCATCTTATAAACAGATACTTACATCCTTGGATGTAAAATCAGCTCAAATGACAGGGAGCGGCTCGGCGGTTTACGCCGTATTTAGAAGCGAAGACGAAGCATTTGAGATTTATGATTACTTAAAAACAAGCCCGACTTTTCAAGTGTTCTTGGCAAGCGGGATAAAGGGCTGGCACAGGTTGATCTAACTGTTTTACTAAAAAAGTGTAAAATAGTCTCATATCATACGAAATACCAAGGAGAAAAGGTTGATCTACTCACTCGGAGATAAAAAAGTGCAAATAATTGGGGAAGATTACTTCATTGCTGAAAATGCTACGGTGATCGGCTCGGTCATTATTTATAACGATGTGAGTATATGGTTTAACTCTGCGATAAGAGGAGACAACGATCCGATTACAATCGGGGAAGGTACAAATATTCAGGACGGGGCGGTTCTTCATACTGATGAGGGGATTCCGCTCAATATTGGCAAGGGCGTTACCGTGGGACATCAGGCTATGCTCCATGGGTGCACAGTTGGGGACAACAGCTTGATTGGAATTAACGCCGTAGTTTTAAACAATGCCGAGATAGGGAAGAACTGTATAATCGGAGCAAACTCTCTTATCACTCAGGGGAAGGTAATTCCTGATAACTCTATGGTTCTGGGCTCACCCGGAAAGATAGTAAGAGAAGTTAACGAAGAAGAGATAGAAGAACTAAAGCATTCGGCAGAGCATTATGTAGGAAACTTTAAGCGTTTTAAAGAGCAATTAAAAGCTCAAGACTAACCGTATAATTCCTCGGTATATTCCTCGGCCTTGCCCTCTTGTGGGACTGAGGATATTTCTTTATAGAACTGCTCACCATACTCTCTGGTCTTAATTACAACAGGCATAGGAACGGCGTGACCGAGTATTAGCGCCTGCTGCTTTGTATCGAGGCTTGCCAGAACAGAGCGGAGGCCCGAAGTGCTGCTAACGCCTGTTAGCACTGACTGTATATCCTTTTCATCGTTCAATAGTGCTGTGATCCTGGTACCTACCTGTGAGATCACCTCGTCGTCTATGCCCGAGGGACGTTGGTCTACAATTAACATAGTTACGTAATATTTCCTTAACTCCCTGGCAATGGTCCCGAAAATTGTTTGCTTAGCACTTTGGGCATTTAGAAATTTATGGGCTTCTTCAATTGTTATCATTAACTGTCTGGGTTTATCTGAAGAATCCCCTGTCGCGTAATAACTCTCTGTTTTGTCGATGTAGAAATCGTGGATTCTCCTTGAGATAATGTTTGCAACGAGTAGATACGCGAGAGTGCTGTTACTCTTGCCGAACTCAAGAACGATGTTTATTCCGCGCCCCAGGTAATCGATCATTTTCTGAATCGTGCCCTCGCTTTGAGCATTATCGTCCACTACAAATGAAAGGGATTTAAGTCTGTTTAATTTTCTCCTGAGCGCCATAATTGACTGTAGATGCGCGCCAAGCTTTCTGGATATATCAGTCAGATCCTCTTCTTTCCAGGAAAGGAGCTCGCTTAGCCATTTGTTTCCGTGCTCGCGGTAAATAGCGAAAGCAGACTCAACAGCGGTGGTATTTAACTGGAGCTCATCCTGCAGCAGCGCTATATCCTCAATGTCTATCTGGTCAAGCGAAATAAACGCTTCCACATCGGGCTTTGCTCCGCGGCGGCGTGTGGACTCGGGGTCGAGCGAGAAGACTGCGACCCTCTCCGGGACCAGCTGCTTTAGACCTTTTACCTGGATTGATGAATCCTCGCTTCTTGTCTCCCATCCGTATTCGTTGTGCATATCAAAAATTAGATTCACCGCTTTTCCGTACTTTATAACTCCCGCTAGCATTACACGTGTAAGAAAAGTCTTCCCCGTACCACTCTTGCCGAATATGCCGTTACTCCTCTCAACAAAACGGTCAAGATTAATGCACACGGGAATATCCATATCCAGAGGACATCCGATATTGAAAAACTTTCCACCTTTATCCTCTTCTCCGAACACTGTGCTTACGTCTGCCTGAGTGGCGTCCGACACAGCGGAGAAATGGGGCGGAATAGTTTTAACGGGTCTTAGCTCCTCATCATCATGTGTAAGCATGAGCATGGGTTTTAGCTCAACTGTGCCGTAAGTGTTTGTTCCGGCAAGAACCTTTCTTAGAAGCTCTTCATCCTTAGTAGGCGGGTTTATCAAAACATTGGGTGAGGAGGAATCTAGACTAACGTCAGTGATAAGGGAAAAAAACTGGTGATACTGACCCGAAACGACGACAAATTTCCCGGCTTTAACCTCTTCTATATTCCTCTCGGGGTTGAGCCTCATTTGAAGCCCTTCGACCAAAGAGCCGCTTGTTATAATGCCGAGTTCTTTATTCTTATCTGCCATTTCGTTAGCAATGAGGATAGCAAAGCGCGGGAGCTTTAGCAAGGTAGTTAATTTTCAGTAGCAAAAAGAAGCGTCCAATATGAGGCGGCGCCCCCTTGAAAGAGTCCTTGGGCGACCCCGGCCCCCACTTCCTTAAAAGAAGGGTTCATAATAATGCTGCAGTGCCCCGGGGAACCTATCCACGCGTCTATAGCACTTGTTGCCGCGTCCAGACCGACAAGGATATTCTCACCCCAGGTGTTCCAGTTATAGCTCTCCACGAGAAGCCTGTCCCCGGCATTTGAGCCGTCTGTACCGGTATGGCTAAAGTTCTCATTCTGAGCCATGTCTTGTGAGTGTTTTAAAGCCGCGCTTTCTATTCGCTCGTCCCAGTTAACCGCTGGGGCTGCGGGAAAGAACGTGCCGCCGCAGTTTCTGGACTGCGCTCTGGCATCATTGACCAGGTCCAGAACCAACGATTGAAACTCGTTTAGAGGCAGATCATTCGGCGGAACCGGCTCCATCGTAGGCAAGATAGTTGGCAGCGGGGTCGGATCAGGGGTCATCGTAGGCGCCGCCGGGGATGGTAATGGCGTATTCGTAGGCAAGACAGGGGTTGAGGTCTCCGTTGGGAGATCACCCGGGTTTATACTTTCCATATCACCACTTCCCGAATCTCCGCCGCTGTCACAGGAAATTAAAATTACAAAAAGGAGAATAAATATCTTGTTTTTGAGGATTACATTCTTCATTAGGCTAATTTTCATAGACAGAGTTTTACCTTACGAAGATTGCATATCCAATTACTAATTTATGAATTGAGGGAAATGTGGCATTTGCCACCGTTGATTTTGTCTATTCTTGTGATAAAGTCTAATTCTTCTTAATCCTATATGGCCCCTTCGTCTAGCCTGGCCTAGGACGCAGCCCTCTCAAGGCTGAAACACGGGTTCGAATCCCGTAGGGGCTACCATAAATATATTCAACAAAGAAGAATAGTTAGGGTTTGGTGCACGTGACCTGCCCTCTATAATAGGTTCTCATACGTAGTGAACCTATACAAAATCTTGATTATTACCGTGAGCATGTGATAAGCTAGCCCCTATCAATTTATACACAAATATAATTAAAGGGGGAAATATCATGGCATCAGAATTAAACGGGGTAAATCTTGACCAGTTGGTAGGTACAGTAAATGTTATTAAGGAACAGCCCGATATTGCCAAGTTCCAGTTCAGGGCGAGTACTAAATGGATTAACGGCGGACATTGCCAGACTACAATTCATTCGTTTTATGGAGCAGGAAACGAGGATAGTTCAAGGAGTGAACCATTTGTTCTGGAAGGTGACGAACCAGCTGTCCTTTTGGGCGAAAACAACGGACCTAATGCTGTTGAAGCCACTTTGCATGCTTTGACATCTTGCCTAAGCGTAGGGTTTGCATATAATGCAGCTGCAATGGGAATTAAAGTTGATGAGCTGAACTTCGAAATCGAAGGTGATATAGACCTTCACGGATTCTTGGGACTATCTGAAGAAGTAAGACCTGGTTACGAGAATATTAAGCTCACATGCAAAGTTAAAGCGGATGCATCTGAAGAAAAACTAAACGAGCTCTGGAACTATGTACAGAAGACATCTCCTGTTCTAGATATTATCAAAAACCCTGTCCCGGTATCAGTAAAACTGGAATCTAATAAATCCTGAACGATAAAGGTAGAGGGATGTTCATATTCAAAAAACTGCAAGCAAAAGATACAGATAAAAAATTTAAGGATGGAATGAAAAAAATACTCGAAAACAAATCAAAAAACGGCTGATTAAGTTTGATAATACAATTTTATCAAAATGGTTTTTATTTAATAGCTTATTTGCCTTTATTCTGCAGACTTGATTATGTTATAAATAATATTAAATAAACGAGTTATGGCCCTTACTTTATCAACCAACATATATGTAAATATTGCTTTTTGGGTATCGTTTGGAAGAAATTTTTCCATACTTTTAAATTCAGCCCTTTTTGGTTCATCCCTGTGATACTCAAATGCATTTAGCCATTTTTTCAATGTTTCTTCTGAATTTATCTGAATATCATTCAAGTTAGAATCTGCTTGATTCCTGCACTTAATTTTCACTAAAGATTCAAATCTCCGCCCTAAAAACATCTCACGGTCTTCATCTATCCATTGCACAATTTTGGGATGCTTTATTCGCTTTTTTAGATAATTACATACTTTTGGCAAATGAATACTTTCATTTTGTAAAACGAATGGGCGTAATCTATGTAGCAATATTGAAAATTCGTCGTCAGATAGTAAGGTAGAATCATCAGTAAATCCTTCTTCTTCATTCCAGTTAATTTTAAAATTTCCTTTTATTTTGAGTGGATATATTTCTGATTCAAAGAGTTTTTCAGATTCCTCTATAAAATGCTCAAGCAATTCCCATTCTTCATCGCTGAATTCACCACAGAAATCTATTCTTTCATTCTTATCCTTGTCAACTAAATAGGTCTTAAATTTTTTGCTCATTAACGAATAAATATACATAAGCAAAAATAAGAATTCCAAATTTGTTTACGTCGAGTGTACAATTCCTGTCTTCGTTGACTTATAAATGATTTCAAACGGTCATATTTTTGCAATAATGGATTTGACTATGTAAAAGATTGCGAACTCAATCTAAAAGCTGGTTCGAATCCCGTATGGGCTACCAAATAATAACGCGGATATAGAATAAATTTCCCCAGTTTTTCTAACCAAATGTCAGGGAATTCATAACAGGAAGCTGCCTCATTTATCTTTTGACAATTATAACAACGGATAGACACAGAAGACTGCGGCAAACCAAAATTGGCTAGCCGCAATCTTTTTATATTATGATTTAGAGGTTAATTATCTATTAACTCAACAAGGACTAGCTCCACGCGGCGGTTTTCAGCTTGACCCTGTGGAGTATTATTTGAAGCAATTGGGTTAAGCGGACCTACGCCTACGCCAGCGAGGCGGTCCTTTGATACGCCATTTTTTATAAGCTGTCTAACTATCGCATCTGCGCGCCTCTTTGAGAGCCCCAGGTTGTAGTTAAAGTCACCGGTGTTGTCTGTATACCCAACTACAGCGAGCTCTAGGGTTGGATGCTGCCCCATCATTCCGGCAATTTTAGCAACAATTGCCTCAGCACCAGGATTTATCTTTGCGCTATCAAAGGCAAATAACATTCCGCCGCTGATTGCAACACTTCCGTCTCTATAAAGCGCAGTATAGATCTCCTGCTCGGAAGCTATGTTTATGTCGAACGTGGACATCTGACCAATTTGTCCTGGTGGTGTGGGTGGTGGATTACTTCCGCCCAATGACGCACAACCGGATAGCATCCCAGTGGTGCCGACTACTAATACAACCAATAAAAACGCCTTCTTGAATCTATCTAACATATTACCCTCCTTGTTAAAT
>JAJCZT010000030.1 GCA_029262255.1 Deltaproteobacteria bacterium | reverse complement strand
AGCTAGCAGGATCAAAGAAAGATCAAGGCAGGAGCATCTCATCTCTAAGAAAGAGGCCGATAGCGCAAGCGCTATGCCCGAACCTGAAGTCATTGAACAAAACAACAACACTGAAGGGCAAGAAGAAACTACCACTAACGGCAATTAATTTCTGTTTTTCAGGATTAGATAGCAGTTATTAAAGTTATAAACAGGAATTTCAAAGTTGATATCAAAACCGGGACAGTCACTTATTATGGCCTCCCGGTTTCTTTTTTCTGAGTTATTATTTCTGCTATCTAATCCTATTCGTCTTAATCTAGATCGTTGAATTCCACTAACAACCCATCTAAAATCTGAGAGCACAATCTTACTGTTAAACCAAATACAAGACTTATAGCAAAAAGAGTATCAGAAAGACCAAAACCTAAGCCGAATAGACCTAAACAGTGGTCTAGTTTTCCGAAATTCTTCTAACAATAGCTTCAAGAAATAAGCAGTGACAGCCATTTAATATGTTGAATTGATCTAATTTTGACAAAATTCAGATATAGAATACTATTCGTGGATAAGAGAAATAATCATACTGAAGTATATATCTTTCGAAACTACTAATAAATCCTTTCCTATAAACATATCAAATTGTATCAAACAAAGAGGGAATTTTTCTAGGAAAATATCCCATTGACAAAAACAAAGAACAAGATAAATGTCCTGCATATTGCGACTCTTAACCGACCAATTAGGCAGGACTTGGGTTACGGACCTATCGAAACCGTTATTTATAACATCGATAAAGGTCTGCATGAATTAGGCCATCGGTCAATTGTAGCATGTTCTGGAGATTCCAGCGTTATAGGAGAACAATTCACCACTATTGAAAAAAGCTTCAGTGAGTACTGGAGCACGGACACAGAACTGCAACGTGAAAATATGCGCAAACACCTACTCCTATCACTCGAAAGAGCGCAACAGGGGGACATTGACATCATCCATATGCATGATGCCATCATGGTCGAATTTATTTTTAAGGGAGTTATTAAAAGTCCTGTTCCCATTGTGATGACTCTCCATGTACCTGCAGCGGAGAAAGTGTCATTTAAGCGGTGGAACGAATCATTCATTTCTTCGTCCGAGGTATATTTTGTACCAATCAGTGAATACCAAAGAAAACAACATGAGGGATTAGTCAATATGCAGAAGGTTATTCATCACGGCGTTGACGTGGAGAATTATCCGTTCAACAGCAACCCTGGGGAACAAGACTATTTGTTCTCGATCGGAAGAATCACCCAAGATAAAGGGCAGGATAAGGCCATCGAGGTTGCGAAAAGAACGGGTTCCCGGCTTATCATCGCAGGCAATGTCCAAAATAAAGGAAAAGACCGGGCATTTTTCAAGAGATTAGAAAAATCATTCGACCTTGTTACTGACGCAGGCAAACCTTTCGCCGATAGCGAGTATTATGAAAAAGTCATGAAACCCATTCTGGATTCAGACAAGCAGATAATATATATCGGAGAAGTTGACAGCGCCCAGAAAAGACTGTGGTACCGGCACGCACAAGCGACACTCTTTCCTATAGGATGGGGAGAACCCTTCGGACTTGTCTTGATTGAATCCATGGCCTGTGGGACACCAATTCTAGCCTTCAATAAAGGCTCGGTACCCGAAATAGTTGTTCATGGAAAAGCAGGTTTCGTCGTTGATACAATCGATGAAATGGTGGAGTTAGTAAAATCAATAAACCTTATCGATCCCAGTGACTGCCGTACTCATATTAAAGATAATTTTTCAGTTGCCACTATGGCCGGAAAATATTCCGAGTTGTATCAGCAAATTTTGGAGGTAAGTACTTAATGCCAAAAGACATACCAGTAAGTAATGGGTCGTTTCTCTTGAATTTCGATTCAGATTATCAGATCCGAGATGTTTATTTCCCTCACATCGGACAAGAGAACCATTCAAGCGGGCATCCCTTCAGTTTTGGGATATGGGTGGAAGGACAGTATTCATGGATGGGACCGGAATGGGAAAAAGATTTAAAATATCAAAACAACAGTCTTGTGACGGATGTCTTTCTAAAAAATGAGGCCTTAAGTTTGGAGCTCCGATGCTCGGATGTGGTGGATTTGGATTTGAACATCTACATCAAAAAAATCGAGGTGACCAACCTTAAAGACAAAGCTCGCCAAGTCCGGCTCTTTTTGAGTCATGAATTTTGTCTTTATGGGAATGACATCGGAGGCACGGCTTATTTTGATCCCCGGACTTCTTCGATTATCCATTACAAAATTAACCGGTATTTTCTGATCAACTGCTGGGCGCATGACCAATGGGGCGTGAAACATTTTGCCTGCGGAAGAAGAGAGGCTTCGGGAAGTTCGGGGACGTTTAATGGGGCTAGCAACGGAGAACTTAACGGGGAGGCCTCCGCATGGGGCTCGCCTCATTCCACCATTGGCATTTGGCTGAAACTGCCCGCCGCGGGTACTACAAGCGCTTATTATTGGATGGCGGCGGGTACAAGCTATCCTGAAGTCGCGAAGCTTAATTTGGAAGTCCACAATCAAACGCCGCAAAAACTCATTAAGCGCTCGTCGAAATACTGGCAAACATGGGTAAATCAAGATTCGATGCAGCTCCAAGGCTTGCCTAAATCCGTGACCGACATTTTTAACCGAAGCCTGCTTATATTAAGAACACAAATTGACAACCACGGAGCCATTATTGCCGCCAATGATTCGGATATTGTTCGTTTTGGAAAAGATACTTATTCGTATATGTGGGGGCGGGATGGTGCTTTTGTCGCCGCCGCTTTAGCAAAAGCCGGTCACTCGCATACGTGCATGAAATATTTTGATTTTTGCGCCCGCATTTTATCTGACGAAGGCTATTTATTCCAGCATTATAATCCGGACGGATCCCTTGCCAGCAATTGGCATTCCTGGTTAGTCGATGGCAATGAGGTCCTTCCCATCCAGGAAGATTCAACCGCTTTAACTCTTTGGGCGCTTTGGATACACTACCAGAGCTTGAAGGACGTAGAATTTATTAGACCTCTCTACAATACGCTCATTAAAAAAGCTGCTAACTTTTTAGTCAGTTACCGTGATCCTCAAACTCTGTTACCTTTACCTTCCTATGATCTTTGGGAAGAACGTTACGCGCTTCACACCTATACGGTTGCATCTGTGATCGCCGGCCTTAGAGCTGCTACGAATTTTGCGAATCTCTTTCAGGATACCTCCCTGGCTGAGAATTATGACTCCGCGGCCGATGAAATGACGGAGGGAATTAGACACCACCTATACCATGACGACCTAAAGCGATTTGCCCGTTCGGGCTCCAGAATAGAGAGAGGTTATAAACTTGATGAAGTCATTGATATTAGTCTGTTAAGCTTGGCAACTCTTGGGGTTTTGGATCACAAAGATCCGCAAATGATTGAAACAGCCCAGGCTGTGCGTGAGCAACTTTGGCTTAAAACTCCAATTGAAGGTTGCGCCAGATACCAGGGTGATCTCTATCAGCGTGCGGAAGATGGCCCAAATGACATTCCCGGGAATCCATGGTTTATCTCAACGCTTTGGCTGGCAGAATATTATATCGATCAAGCAGAGAATCAGCAGGAGCTTGAAGCAACCCTCCCATATCTAGAATGGTGCGTTAAAAATTCGCTCCCTTCAGGGGTTCTCGCCGAGCAGGTACATCCTATAACCGGCTCACCTCTTTGTGTTTCTCCTCTCACCTGGAGTCATTCAGCTTTCGTTTGGACTGTTCTGCGATACTCTGAAAAGGACAAGGCGCTCAAAAAACAATAGTTATCAAAGGAAGGCGGGCAGCCCCCGCCGGCAAGATATTTCTATGAAACTCATTTACTTTAGTTTGGTCTCACCCAAAAGCTG
>JAJCZT010000029.1 GCA_029262255.1 Deltaproteobacteria bacterium | reverse complement strand
ACCGTGCTTGGTCCGAAAGCAAGCTCAAGGAAAGAAAAGGCGCAATTGCTGATCAACCTTGGAATGCCCCAAGAGGCAAGGCTTGAAATAATAGCAATGGAAGATGAGGCGGGGACAAAGGAAGAATTTGTCATAGTAAGCTTACTTTATTCTCAAGTGGATGATTACAATAAATCTATAAATGTTGCTCAGGGGATCGGACTCCCTCAAGCCAACAGGCTTTCATTCCCGAAGGGTTATAAGGGAATTGTAGGTCCATACGCTAAAAAATACGGCGTAGACGAGCTCCTTGTATATTCAATCATCAGAGAGGAGAGCAGGTTCCAAAAAGATGTCGTATCCCCTGCGGATGCCGTTGGGCTTATGCAGTTAATCCCGCCCACAGCAAGAACTGTGGCCAGACAAATCGGAATCAACGGATTCTCTACGGCGATGCTGACAATACCCAGAATAAATATCGAGATGGGCATCTTTTATTTCAAACAGGTGCTGGACGAGTTTAACGGTGACGTCGAGCTTGCGCTTGCCAGCTACAACGCAGGGCCCCATAGGGCGGCTGATTGGAAAGTGAGATTTTACGGACTTGAAAAAGACGAATTTATTGAAGAAGTACCTTTTCGGGAGACACGGAATTACATAAGGAGAATTCTTAGAAGCTACGGGGCGTACAAGGCAATATACGGTAATCCCGCTACGGCAGCACCTTCAGAAACTAGTCCTCAGGGAAGCGAGACAAAATATCCCTTAAATTAAGCTCTTAACTTCTCCCCGCACAAGGCAGAGAAATTCCTAATCATTTTAAGCCCTAGATCGCTGCTCTTCTCGGGGTGAAACTGGCAGGCAAATATATTGTCTTTTTGAACTGCTGCGGTGAATTCCACACCGTAATTTACTTTTATTACACTCACACTATCATCTTCGGGCTCAGGATAGTAAGAATGCACAAAATAAAACCAGCTTTTATCGGGAACACCCTCAAGAATAGGAACCTTCTTTATTATGTTAATCTCATTCCATCCCATATGAGGAACTTTTAATCTCTCCTCCTTTAAATCAGGGAACTTCACCACTTTGCCTTTAAGAATTCCAAATCCGGGCACTCCCGAATACTCATCACTTCCCTCAAAAAGAACCTGAAGTCCCATACATATACCGAAAAAGGGTTTGCCAGAGTTCATAAAGTCCTCAATGGGCTCCATAAGTTCATACTCTTTTAAATTTTTCATACAGTCCCTAAAAGCACCCTGGCCGGGCAGAACAAGCCCTTGGGCATTCACAATATCCTTAGGGTTGCGAGTAACGACTACATCAAACCCCTGGCTCTGAAAAGCTTTACTTACGCTTCTCAGATTCCCCATTCCGTAATCTACAATCGCGATCATATTTAGAGTTTGCCTTTAGTTGAGGGTATATCCTTGGATCTCGGGTCAAGCCCTGTTGCCTTGTCCAGTGCGCGCCCGACTGCCTTAAACATAGCTTCTATTATGTGATGGAGATTATCACCATATTTAAGCTCAATGTGAAGGTTACACTTGAGCGTATTGGTAAGAGATTTAAAAAACTCCTCCGCAAGCTCAACATCGAACTCGCCAACCTTGGACTTGGGGATTTCCACCCTAAATTCAAAGTGGGGTCTTCCGCTTAGATCTACACAAGCGAACGCAAGTGTTTCGTCAAAGGGAACAAAAGCCTCTCCGAATCTGGTAATACCTCTTTTATCGCCAAGAGCCCCTAGGATAGCTTCTCCCAAGGCAAGCCCGACATCTTCTACGGTGTGGTGAAAATCTATATCGATGTCGCCTATAGCCTGTATATTGAGATCAAAATATCCGTGCTTTGCGAACTGAGAAAGCATGTGGTTAAAAAACGGTATACCGGTATCGATATCAAATTTCCCTGTTCCATCAAGGGAAATGTCCACTTTAACCTTTACCTCTGAGGTCTTTCTTTCGAGTTTTGCTTGTCTTTTTGCCATGATTAATTAAGAATCTTATCTGAAATTAATGAACTGTCCAAGCCTACCATTACTTTTTGATAATAGCGTTCGGGTATTTCTAAGCCAGGCAAGACCGAGTAAAATAGTTTTTGTGAACATAGCGATACTAGATGAAACCGGGGATTTGGACCGAAAAGACAAGAGGAGTCTTAAAAAAATTGCGCAGCTTGTGTTAAAAGAGCTGGGCGTTCCCGAAGACTCCGAGCTAAGCATCTCATTTATAGACGACATAAAGATGAGAGAATTGAACCTCTCTTACAGACAGATAGACAGAACAACAGACGTATTGTCCTTCCCCCAAAACGAGGGGCCTGATTTCACATTGCTGGGAGACATAATTATTTCTCTGGACACTGCCAGGAGACATAGCATATCCTACGATGTTACGCTCCATGAAGAATTAAAAAAACTTGTTATCCACGGAGTGCTTCATTTGCTCGGTCACGACCATAAGAAGAAAAAGGAGACTCAGATAATGAGAGAGAAGGAAAAAGAGCTCTCTTTGATTGTGAAGGAGCTTTAAGAGAGTAGGACCTACTTCCCTTTTTTGATCCTGAGTTTTACTTCCTCAATTGAACGGGAAGTGGATTTAGTTACGGTAAAAGTGTAGTTGGTATGTTTAACCTTGTCCCCTGACTTTGGAATAGAGCCTACTTCTGAAAGAAGGAATCCTCCCAGGGTTTCATAATCATCGCTCTCAGGAATCCCAAGCCCGAGATCATCATTTAGGGTTTCGATTTCTATTTTCGGATTTATTAGATACTCTTCGTCCCCCGCTTTTCTCCAAAGCTTTATTCCTTTATCGTATTCATCCTCAATCTCCCCTACTACTTCCTCTAAAATATCCTCAAGTGTTATAGCGCCGACCGCTCCCCCATATTCATCAACAACCACAGCCATACCGGCGCGTCCCTCTTTCATCTCATCCAAAAGCTCATCTACAGGCTTTGACTCCGGCACATAAAAAGGCGGCTGTGAATAATTTTTAACGGCATCATTAGGATCAGCGCCCAGGAGATAAAACGAATGGAGCATTCCCGTTATGTTATCCACACGCTCAGAAAAGATAGGGATTCTTGAGTGCCCGGTCTCTTTTATGAGTCTTATAGCGTCCCCGACTTTTGAATCCTCACCAAGAGCGCATACCTGAATAAGGGGAATCATAATCTCATCCACCGCTGTCTCGGAGAACCTGAATATCCTCTTAATTATTCTCTCTTTATAGTCAACTGTCGGTTTCGTGGTATCACCCTCTATTACATCAATAAGCTCTTCCCTGGTAATAAAAGTACTTCCTGTGCTTCCTACCAGATTCAGCAGTTTTTTCGTAAACATATTTATGAAAATCAAGATCGGATAAAATAATTTTGAGGCTATCCAAAGAGGGTATATTGCCCACAGTATAATAGTATTTCTCTTCTTTTGAAAAACAGCCTTGGGAACAATTTGTCCAAATATTATTATAAGCGGTGAAAGTATTAATACCGTATACAGCTCCCCTCCCTGGCCGTATTTTTCATGTATATAAAAAGTGAGAACAATAGTGCTGGTGATAAGAGAAAGGTTGATTCCAACAAGCGTCGTACTTAAAAAACGCTCCACCTGGTTAAAAGCGCTCAATACAAGCTTTGCGCTTTTAGATCCCTCTTGGGCTAGCGAGCGTATTTTTACTTTGTCACAGGATATTAAAGCGATCTCAGAACCCGCAAAAAAGGCCTGTAATATAAGTGAACCTACTATTATTGCTATAACTACTTCAAGCGACATCCGCTACCTCTTTCTTCGCTCTTTGAATTTTAATCTCGGTTATCCTCTTTCCGGAAACCTTGTTAACCGTAAAAGCTAGACTGCCGTATGAAACGCTCTCCCCTTGTACCGGGAACCTACCGAATAAATCAAACACAAAACCGGCAACTGTCTCGTGATCCTCCTGTGACGGAAGAACAGATTGCTCAAGTTCATCTCCTAAATTCTCAATCCCGCCGTATCTGAGTACCGTAAATAAAAAGGTGTCGTTAAATTCATCCATCTTCATACTTCCCGGAATAATAAGCGACTCTCCCTCCCATCTGACCTCGGCTTTCTTCACAACCCTTCTTTCATCTTCTATCTCACCGAATAGCTCCTCCAGGATATCTTCCATCGTAACGATACCGTCCAAACGCCCATACTCATTAACAACTATTGCTATATGTGTACGCTGCTGCTGGAACTCTCTTAAAAGATCAAAAGCCATTTTGGTGCGGGGTATAAAATATGGCGGTTTTAAAAACTTCTTAATCGTTTTTTCCTCAGATAAATCGAAAGAAAGAAGATCTTTAGCATAAAGTACGCCTACAATATTGTCTTTGTTACTCTTATAAACAGGTGTTCTTGAAAACCCCCGTTTCTTAATTTCATAAAGAGCTTGAGACCTAGAGAGATTGACCGGTAACAAAAAGCAGTCAATTGACGGGGTCATAATTTTATGAGCAGGTACATCCTCAAGTTTAAACAAACTCCCTACCAGCTTTTTCTCAATCTCTGTTATTACGCCCTCTTCACTGCCTATACCTACAAGGGCTTTGACTTCTTCAGGCGTAAATTTTTTGCTGTGCTCAGGCTCTATCTTCCCACCCAAAACTCTTGTAAATCCGATGGATAAAACCATCAACACCCATCTTATAGGCGTAATCAGGACATGGAATATATGTAGAGGATAAGAAATCGTTGTAGCAATTACTCTTGGGTACTTCACACCTAAGGTCTTGGGACCAATCTCTCCCAACAAAAGAAGACTAGGAGACGCAATCGCAACCGATACTAACATAATTGTCTGATTTGAAGAATTATCTAGAATTCCCTTAACCGTAAGACCTATAACACTTGTGTAGGCAACATTTACAACTTCATCAGCAAAAAGAATGGTGATGATAAGTTTATATGGATCCTTTAGAAGCTTCTCAATAAGCTTTGAGCTCTTTTTACCCTCTTTTTTTAGCCTGTCTAGCTGATGTCTTCCAAGTGAAAATAAAGACCCCTCCGACAGACAGAAAAAGCCTGAGAGAAAAAGAAGAAGCAAAATTAAGATGAGATTATTACTAAACGAAATATCTTCCATTTAATTATTAAAGTGAACAAACCCCCTTTGTCTAAGAGAAGCTTCCTCTGCATTTTTATTTAAAACTTGCACAACAGCATCTTCTGTAACATATCCGATCTCAGTAATTCTTATGTTCAAATTCTTTGAGATTTCCCCAATACGCCCCCGCCCCTCTGGAGGGGAAGTAAAAAGAAGCTCATAATCCTCCCCACCGCTTAGAGCCGGATAAGAACCATCATCAGAAAATTGATGGATACACTCATCGTACTCTTTTGATGTCGGTATTTGCAAAAACTCTATTCTGCCGCCCACACCTTGCTGAGAAGTAATCCTCTCAAGATCAAGAACAAGACCGTCGCTAACATCAATCATAGAGGTCGCCAGTTGTTCTACCGCAAGCTCTCTTCCGAGCGCCAGTCTCGGCAATGGGCGCAGGTGTCTATTTATTAAGAATTCGTATCCATCCCCCATCTCTTTATTTTGAAGAATCTTGAGACCGAGAGCTGAATCCCCTAATGTGCCGCTTACAAAGATCAAGTCTCCGGGGTTTGCCCCTTTTCTTTTAACCATTAAATTGGGCTCTACTTCTCCAAGAGCGGTGATATCCAGAAATAGCTTATTAGATGAAGATAGATTTCCTCCAATAAGCTCGACTTTAAACTCTCGCAGGGAAGAAATGAACCCTGAAATTAGCTCGTCAAGATATCCTTCGTCCTCTTTTTCAGAAAATCCTACGGATGCCAGAATGAACCTGGGCACACCTCCCATAGCCCCCACATCGCTTATGGATACAGCGACTGCTTTGCGGGCCAATTCCGCCGGGGAGATTAGAGATTTTACAAAATGAACATCTTCAACCTGCGAATCAGTAGTGGCGAGTACAAGCTTATCAGTATCAAATCGTACTGCGGCCGCATCATCGCCAATGCCTAATTCCACACCTTTGGATGCTTTATGAAACCGCTCCTCAATACGCCTAAGAGCACTTAGTTCATCTATCATCGTGGTTAAATCCCGTAACCACCTATTATAGGATTAAAAGTTATAAAATTGATATGATTAGAAAATTCTGGGGTTTGTATGAACTGAAGTTTTAAATCACACAAATGAGGGTCTGGTTCTTTCATATAGTTTGTAGTATAAATTTGTTAAAAATTTAAAACACTTAGGTCTTTCATAAACAACCTAAAGTGTAGGATATTTGTCTCTATCTGTCAACAAAAAGTCCGCCGCATATAAACTGTTCCCCTGTCGTGGAGGGCGCATAAATTATGTATAATTGAGCGCTATGAGCAAAGAAAAAATTACTATATATGTTAAACCGACTTGTACTACATGCAGAAAAGTACTAAAGATTCTAAGGGAGAGCGAGGCGGATTTTGACAGTGTTAACTATTTTGAAAAACCACTCAACAAAAAAACACTGACTCAATTAGTAAAGAGCTTAGGTATCCCGCCAAGAGATTTGCTCAGAAAAAATGAAAAGATATATAAAGAGCTGGGACTATCCAAAAAAGAATTAAGCGACCCTCAAATTATTGCTCTTATGGTAAAACACCCGGATTTGCTTCAAAGACCAATTGTTATTAAAGGCGGAAAAGTTGTTCTAGCCAGACCCGCTGAGGAAATTGAGAAGCTTCTTTAAAATATTGAGAAGCTTCTTTAAAATATATGGTACTTGCCAGAACTACATAGAAAGGTAAAAGAACTGGCTCTTAGACCTTAATTTGCCCCCTATGTACATTGCAGCTATTGCAAAACCTGCGGTAGCTAACAACGAGTCGAAAAACCCATCGTATTGATTTTTATTTAATTACGTTCTGTATAAATATAATCACAGGTTATAATAGTCGGCTACTACTATGATCGCTAAAGTTCTAAGCAGCGCAGTTTTGGGCGTGGACGCCTATCGTGTGGACGTGGAGGTTGATATAGCGCTTGGGTTCCCTCAGTTCGCAACTGTAGGGCTACCTGAAGGTGCGGTAAAGGAA
>JAJCZT010000028.1 GCA_029262255.1 Deltaproteobacteria bacterium | reverse complement strand
GTTTAAGCTCGACTTCGAGTAAAGTTATGAATATGTTAATATACTGCCCAGGAGAATAATAATGGATTTAGAGCAAATTAAATTTAATGAGGGTGGTCTTGTCCCTGTAATTGTACAGGATGTATCAAGCGGGCAAGTACTGATGTTGGCATACGCGAATAAAGATGCGCTACAAAAAACTATAGACTCGGGCAAGTCTCATTTCTGGAGCCGCTCACGTGAGAAACTATGGATGAAGGGTGAGGAATCGGGAAACATCCAGGAAGTCAGAGATATATATTATGACTGTGATATAGACACAATCCTATATCTTGTAGAGCAAAGCGGCGTTGCCTGTCACACTGGGGAGAGAACGTGCTTTTACAGATCATCACAAGGAGATAAGGAAGCTCCGGTGTTCGGGCCGTCTAATTCGAATAAGACTCTTGATGAGGTTTATGAAGTAATACTGGATAGGAAACAAAATCCAAAAGAGGGCTCTTATGTAAGCGGGCTTTTTGAAAAAGGGCTCGACAAGATTCTTAAAAAAATCGGAGAGGAAGCCGGGGAAACAATAATTGGGGCTAAGAATGAGGATAAAAAAGAAGTAATTTATGAAACAGCGGACCTTTGGTTCCACTCTTTAATCGTTTTATCTTATTTCGGCATCACTCCAAATGATATCTACGAAGAGCTTGGACGAAGATTCGGGAAACCGAAAGAAGCTTATAGGCAAGAGTCAAAATAATATTATAGAATTGCTAAAGCTATACCGCTCACCATTAAGAACATCATAAAAACAAGCTAGTAAAATTTAAATGGAAACTCCAGGCGGTTACCTTCATTTAGAACTTGGACACCGTACACCGATGCAGGTGGAAGTGGAGTATTACAAGAATTGTACTTCGCATAAAACGCCGCTTGACTATTTTGGGTGCAATACACATAATTGTGCCGGATAGATTGTAGAGCAATTACATTTGTGCCGCTTCAACTGTTTTATCTTTCTTGGGATGGTGAAAGTTCACTTAAGGAAACAGGGTGCAATATGAACGAAACACAGAAATTTAGTTTTGGAGATAGCTCTGTCGCGAGTGCCTACGACAATGTTCTGGTGCAGGTTCTCTTCGAGCCTTGGGCGGCTCGGCTCATTGAGGAATATCGGCCGTGGGAAGGCCGACGCGTCCTTGACCTGGCCACGGGAAGTGGAATCATTGCACAACTAGCGGCAGGACAAGTTGGCCCCAGCGGGATGGTGCTGGGCATAGACATTAACAGTGAGATGCTGGCTTTAGCCAAAAAACGGTGCGCTGACTTGACTCCGGAAGTAAAGTTTACTCAATCCCCTGCACATCCTTTGGAAATCTCCAGCGACTCGATTGACTTTGTCGTCTGTCAACAGGGGTTTCAGTTTTTTCCAGACAAAGACGCCGCTGCGCAGGAAATGTACAGGGTGTTGTGTGTTGGGGGAAAAGTTGTCATAACCACCTGGCGCCCTGTAGCGGAATGTCAGTTTTTCGGATCTATTTGTAATGCACTTAACATGATCGGAGAGCCGGAGATATCCGACATGATGCGCCTTCCATTTGACTTCATGCCGGCCTCACAATTGACCGACCATTTCGAGTCGGCTGGATTCGTGAATGTTCGGCTTAGCCAGCAAGAACAAGACCTAGTAATAGACAGAGGGGCAACACATGCCATCGAAGTAGCTTACGCAACGCCCATTAGACCAAAACTTCTAGCCTTGTCCGATGAGCGACAGGCTGAGTTCCGAAAAACACTTACGGAACTTCTCCATGAACTGAGCGCCGACGGAATTACTATGGGACGCATGGTTTCAAACGTGCTATCAGGTGAAAAACAAGCCTGATGGACGCTATTTGGTATTATTCATAATTCCAACTTAAACTGGTCTTAACAGAAGGGAGCAGTACAAAACATTCCATACTCTAAACTTATATATATTTTTAAACTGACGGGGGTTACCTGTTTTTCTTAGGCCTGTCCTTCTCTTCAATATAGTCGCCGAGGAAGGTGTTTTTTCTTACTGACGGCGGCAGATTGGATAGATCCGGCTTTGGCTTATTTGTCGATAGATCACTCGTAAAAGCAAAGCTTGAAACTACCTTTTCAACCTTTTTTGTCTCACAAAATGGGCACTTTAAATTCTTTTCATCACTCTTTTTATAAATAAGCTCGGCAAAACGGTAGTTCTTTTGTAGATTGACAAACACTAGCTGGGTTCCTTCGTTTAAATAAAAATCCAGGTCCACACATTCACTGTCCCGCTTTCCATGCTCGGCTACTACTTTTTCTTTCTCAAGATCAAGAACACCTATATGATTTATATTGTCATATTTTTTTACCAGATCAGATACAAGTTTCTTAGTCACCTTTTTCTCTATCTGTTTTAAACTATCATCTACGTTACTTCTGCATATAGTGCATTCATATTCAAAAAGCGGCATTTAAATCCTCCTGATATTATCTGTTGAAATACTGGTTCAAGTGGTCCTGACCAACCCAGTCACTCTTCTGCTCTTCATCTTTTTGCTCTTTATATTCCATATGCCACCTTAGCTCATCACCGGGGCCGGGAGCTCTCTTGCTTTTATCCTCAAATATGGCTTTAAAGGTTGAAAATATTCTACGTGGTTTTTTCTTGTTACAATTCGGGCATTTCAGGGCTTTCTCATCTTTATCGTCCAGTATTAAAGAGCTGAATCTAAAATCCTTTAGTTCAAGGTAGAGGACTTTACCATTATCAAGTTTATAACTGAATCTCCTTGGGCCCCGTCTATTACTTTTTTCTCCCAAGGCAAATAATTGTTTACGCTTTTCGCTATCCGTTACTTCGACATAGAGAATGCCAGCATTATTCTTCTTAACCTTAGTAGCATTAGTTTTATTAAGCTTTGCAACCAAGGCGTCTATATCTCTATTGTATCCGTCCATACAGGCATCACATTCATATTCAAATAAAGGCATGTTCACACTCTCCTTAAGAATTAAGCTAACAATGATAACTCAATTTTCAAGGTTGCTCCAGTAAATATCAACAGAACTGATGGAATTTGACAAAGACCGGTAGCATATCGATACTAGTTTCTAAATGCAATCAACACTGTTTGGAGGCAATTTGTGGCACATGGACAAGAACTTATAGTTGAGGAGAAAGGGGCCGTTTGTACCTTAACGTTTAATAGACCGGAAAAGAGAAATTTGTTAACTCCCGGCATGCTTCTGGAACTGAGCACGCAGCTTGAAAGATTAAAAGACGAGAATAAAGTTAGGTGTGTTGTGCTGAGAGGGGCAGGGGATAAAGCGTTTTCTTCAGGATACGACATATCCGCAATCGGTGAGAACGATATGATAAAGCATCACGAAGGGGATCATCCACTGGGCCGGGCGCTTAGGACAATTGAGAGCTTCCCCTACCCTGTGATTGCGATGATGAACGGACATGCCTTCGGAGCCGGACTTGAGATAGCGGTAACATGTGATTTAAGAGTTACAGTTGACGACAGCTTATTCGGGATGCCTCCCGCAAAACTGGGTGTTGTTTACTCCTACAGCGGTATGAGAAAGTTTTTAGATTTAATCGGTCCCGGATATACAAAAGAGCTTTTTCTGATAGGAAGGCCCATAAGCTCCGAGAGAGCCCGGGAAATCGGCCTTGTAAACTTTATGGTATCCAGAGAAGAGCTTGAGAAATTCACGTACGGGATCGCAAAAGAGATTTCGGAAAACGCACCTTTATCTCTCAAAACTCTTAAAGAAATTACCAAGGCTCTAGAGAAGAGAACAATAAGCCCTGAAGATGAAAAATCCATAAGACAAATGACCCTTGAAGTGCAAAACAGTGAAGACTACAAAGAAGGACAAAGGTCCTTCTCGGAGAAGAGAAAGCCTGGGTTTAAAGGGAAGTAGATTTACGTAATAAAATGTATTTTTTTAATCCCCATATCCAAACTCTCTGATTAGATTGTCCCTCTGACTCCATCTCTCTTTTACCTTGACCCAGAGCTCTAAATAAACTTTTGTTCCCAGGATTTTTTCAATATCGGCTCTTGCAAGACTTCCGATCTCTTTTAACATTGCCCCTTTCTTGCCGATTAGAATGCCCTTATGATTTATTCTCTCCACATAAATTACAGCTGAAATATTAACCAGGTTTTTCTCGGGCACATCTTCAAATTCTTCAATAACGACAGCTGTCTGATAGGGTATTTCTTGTTGGGTAAGGGTAAAAATTTTCTCCCTTATAAACTCAGCAGCTATAAACCTCTCAGGCTGATCCGTAATCATATCTTCGGGAAAATATCTAGGACCCTCAGGAAGATAGTTTGCAATTATAGAGAGCAGTTGGTCTGTCCCGTCTGAATTCAATGCGGAAATAGGGATGACTTCTTTAAACTTCCCTTCGTACTCTTTTGAGCGCTCAATTATTTCCAAGATATTTCCCTTCTTTATTTTATCAATCTTATTAATCACTAAAATGGCCGGCTTGGGAAGACTTTCTATTATGAACGAGTCCCCTTTCCCAAATGCATCTTTTACCTCTACCATCATCAGGATAACGTCAGCCTCCTGGACGGCGCTCATCGCGGTATGAACCATGGCTTTTCCGAGGTTTCCTCTTGCCTTATGTATCCCGGGGGTATCGAGAAAAATAAGCTGGGCGTCCGCAAGCGTGCGGATTCCCAAAATTCTATTCCTGGTGGTATTGGGTTTATCAGACACCGCGGCGATCTTCTCACCCACCAATGCGTTAATCAAAGTAGACTTTCCGACGTTTGGTCTGCCGACTACCGTGATAAATCCTGATTTGAAAGGACTATTGCTGCTCATATAACTCCATTTCGAATATTATTTTCAAATATTGAATTATTTTGACCCCTTTTTTCTGTATCGATATAAATTTAAAAGACTTGTATTTTCTCTGCGGCAAGAGATCATAACTCTGTCCACAAACTTGCTAATTAAATGTTTGAGGCAAATTATTTTCTACAAAAAACAACTTTAATATTAAAAGTTACCATTATTAGCTCTAAAATCGAGCAGCGCAATTTAATTTACTTCCTCAAAGCCGCCAATTCCATGGAAATCAAAAGCTCTATTAATATTTAGAGAATTGTTTCCTTGCCAAATCGGTGATAGAGGTTAACATTTTTCCGTTTTAATAGAAATATCAGATTGGAAAGGAGTCGATTTAATGCTTGAACTTATGGGAGATTGGGAAAGAACGGACTACTGTGGGGAGCTTGGGACAAAGGACCTGGACCGTGAAGTTATACTTATGGGGTGGGTTCAATCACACAGGGACCATGGGGGAGTAATATTTATAGACCTAAGAGACCGGCAAGGACTAGTGCAGGCTGTTCTCAATCCCCAGTTGAGTGAAGAAGTACACAAAAAAGGTGAGACAATTCGTGATGAATGGGTAATAGCAATTAAAGGACAAATATCCAAACGCTCTGCGGAAACAATTAATCCAAACCTTGATACCGGTGAGATTGAGGTTATGGCAAGTGAAGTAAAAATCTTAAATACCTCTAAGGTAATTCCTTTCCTAATAGAAGAAGATATTAATGTAGATGAGCTTTTGAGAATGAAATATCGCTACCTTGACTTGAGAAGACCCGGGATGAAAGAGAACATCATTACCCGTCACAAGGTAGCTACAGCTACAAGAAATTATTTAAACACTGAGGGATTTCTAGAAATTGAAACTCCTTATCTTACTAGATCAACGCCTGAGGGCGCAAGAGACTTCCTTGTCCCGAGCAGGCTTAATCCCGGGGAGTTCTATGCCTTACCTCAGTCTCCTCAACTCCTAAAACAGACACTTATGGTCTCTGGGCTAGATCGTTACTATCAGGTAGTCAGATGTTTCAGAGACGAAGACTTAAGAGCGGACCGCCAGCCTGAGTTTACTCAAATAGACCTTGAGATGACGTTTATAAACGAAGACGACATAATGCGTGTTGTAGAAGGAATGTTAAAAGCCATATTTAGTGAAGCGAAAGGAATTGAAGTAGAAACTCCCTTTAAAAGAATGAGCCACGAAGAGGCGATGCTAAAATATGGATCAGACAAGCCTGACACAAGGTTTGGACTTTTACTCCAGGACATTTCTCATATTTTTGCAGACTCGGAATTCAAGGTATTCAGTGGTGCGATTAAGAACGGCGGAATAATCAAGGTACTTAACTTAAAAGGAAAGGCAGGCGTGCTTTCAAGAAAAGAGATTGACGATCTGACCGAAACTGCAAGGTCGTTGGGAGCAAAGGGACTTGCGTGGATAAGAGTCTCAGAGGGCGAATGGCAGTCTCCTATTATCAAATTCTTTAGTGAAAAGGAAAAAGAAGACTTACAACAAACCCTAAATTTGGAAGACGGGGATATCGTCTTCTTCGGAGCCGATACTCCGCATATAGTAAATCTTGTACTTTCTCATCTGAGACTTAGCCTCGGAGAAAGATTCGGAATGATAGATCATAATAAATTTAATTTCCTCTGGGTCGAGGATTTCCCACTCTTTGATTTTGATCACAATGAGAAACGTTATGTCGCCATGCACCATCCCTTCACTTCTCCCAACGAAGAAGACATGGAACTTCTGGACGAGCAGCACGGGAAGGTTCGCTCAAGAGCCTATGATGTAGTGTTAAACGGAGTTGAAATAGGCGGGGGAAGTATCAGAATATACCGTAAAGATATACAGGAAAAGATATTTAAGGCTATCGGACTCAGCATGGAAGAAGCGCAAGACAAATTCGGATTCCTCTTAGAAGCGCTCGAGTTTGGCGCGCCGCCTCACGGGGGAATAGCGCTCGGTTTGGATAGGATAGTAATGATAATAACAGGATCTCAATCTATTCGTGACGTAATAGCCTTTCCAAAAACTCAAAAAGGCCAATGCCCGCTGACAGAAGCCCCTTCAGAGGTAGATATAAACCAGCTACTTGAATTGGGTATAAAGTTAGATATTAAGGATAAAGAAAAGAACGATTCCTGATTTAACCCATCAAGAGTCGGTTTTATTAAAAATCCTCCGCATGGGAGCTATAACAACAAGTCTTCAACTACTTGCGGGATTGCCCGGGATCTTGGAATTAGCAAGAGCATGCTCTAACCATTTGTCAGCCTCTTGCTTTGACTCGAAAGTCTTTGACCAAAGGGTTTCGTCCCTGAAAGAAAACGCCCAAACCCATCCTTCTGCCGGACGTCCTAATTTAATTATAAGTACTTGCTTAAGGTTAATCCAGCTCAGCTCTCCGTCTTTTGAAACTATTTCAAGAAACATATGTCCTCCGTCTTAATCTCTTTGAATGTATTAATAATTGAACAAACTAAGCCACTTTACAACAATTACTTCAAACTTATTTGATCAATATTCTTTGGTACTCTTTTAAACAAACTTTTGTGAATAGAATAAACGTAGTCATCCGAATCTGATTTTATGTAATAACTGTCTTCATTTTTCCTTTTGCCAAAGATTACTCCATGAATCTGATCATCTTCATAAAATCTAATCTCAGTGCTCGGTTCATCTAAACCGTATCTTTTTAGACTTTCGGGATCCTCATTTTCAAAACCTAATACTTTTGCACGGGAGAAAACCCATAATAGTTCATCTATCTTTTTATCATCTACGAATATTTCATCCTCGCCATCGACAAACCACTCCCCGTCTTCTTTAAATATATCTGCTGAGAAATTACCCGACCATATTGAAATTCGACTTACCTGGCTAGAGTCAAACTCCAGAAGTCCCTTTTCTCTGAAATCAATTGGGGACATGTTCAAATATTGCTTGAGATAATCCCTCTCAACAACCAGCACTATATTCTCATCGGGGACATATACATAAGTTCCGGAGCCAACCGGTATTTTATCACCAACTATAAGTCTGTAATCCTTTTCATCCGTAACAATTACTAGCTCCACCCTGGCATTCTGTAATCCGAACTGATCTAAATCCACTTCGTTAGTAGGAACAGTTCCGGCAATTTCGGTATTTTTAATATCTTCTATTAAATGGGCAATTACATTTTTATCAGCGCTTATCTGTTCTTCATCCTGAACAAGAAACCAATCCTCACCTTCGTTTTCAAGAAGAATCCACGATTTAGGATAATATATCTCAACTGACGAGACCTCCTCTTCGGCCCCTATAAAAGCATATGTCTCTTGGGTCAAAACTTCTGAATTTCTTTCAGTATCGCGAAAATATATAAAACAAAGCAGTATGATAAAAACCAAAGCTGTGATCAAAGTACCTTTAAATTTTTTTAAGAAGTATTTCATTTCTGTTCACTCATATCATCTATCAAAATATCAAATTCTAACAAACAAATCATTTTGAAAAAAGCTAATTACAACCTGGTTCTCTTCCACCAAATAGCTAATCCTGAGAATAAAATTACAGCCGGGATCATAACAACTGTAAATAAAAATATTAAATTCACCTGCTTGCTGGTAATAGTAATATTCCCGGTATTAACAACCTTGGGTCTGATAGAAATAAGGTTCTCATCACCTGAAACCCAATTTAGAGTGTTAAGAAAAAAATCTCTATTGCCAGAGAACTCAAGAAAAATGTTTGAGACAAAATCAACGCTGCCAAAAACCGCAATCCTCCCATGTTCGGGATTTTCACCTACGGCAGCTACTCCAAGAGGGCCTGCGTTATCGGACTCTTCTTTTTGAGCTACTCCTTCATTGAAAAGCTCAAAATCTGTTTCAGACCAACTGTACTCACCGGTATTGGCCAACACGGTAGAGTTAAAACCGCCTACTACATCTATGCTTCTTGAGTAAGGGAAAATTGTAGCGAATCTAAAATCCTCGGTAATTTCGTGATACGGGTAATCAGACACGATAGGCGCTATATCGCCTCCCCCTTCAAGTTTAGAGCTGGGATCAATAATTACATCATCGAAAAGCTCAAACCCGTACCCCTTCAATACGGAGGCTATTTCATTTCCTGATCTGGGCTCAATCATAAATATAGCCCTACCCCCACGGTTGAGATAATTTTTAATATATTGTATTTCTTTAAGCGAAAAGGCCTTTTGGGGAGCGGCAACAAGCAAGATAGAATTCTTGCTGGGCAACTCCTCTCCTCTTAAAATAAAAAACTCTTTAACATTGTAACCTTCATCCAAGATGGTTTTTCTGAGTAACCCCAATCCCTCCGCATCTACACTATCACCCATGTCTCTTTGTCCATGACCCGACAAAAAATATATAGTTTTCTCCGATTCCCTGGTCAGCTTCAAGATAGCATTGGTAATCTCTTCCTCAGAATTATTTAGTATCCCCCCGGTTATTGGGTCTGTTAATCTTAATTTAACAACCTTATCCCCTCCGGCGATTACTACGCTGCCGTATTCTTTTACACCGTATTTTTTAGCGATACCGGGCTCTTTATCCGGATTTATCAGATTAACTTTGATATTGTCATTACTTCGCGAATATTCTTTAACCAAATCTTGAAACCCACCTCTGTCAATCCCGGTCTCCTTAAAAAACCCGATAATTTCTATTTCATCCTCAACGCTGTTTAGGACCCTGACCGTATGAGCTGACACTGTATGATATTTCCCCTGAGTCACGTCAAATCTGATATCGGTTCTAAATAGCAAATAGTTCACGGCAATAATTATCCCAAGTGTACTTACAACAGAGATAAAAGCACCGGTTCCATATATAAATTTTCTTCTTATCATCTCCACCTCTCCGAATCAAGAGCTGTATGAGCTAAGAAAAGCCCTATATAGATAAGAGACAAATAGTAAGCCAAATCCTTTAATTCGATTATACCCTTGCCGAAATTCTCAAAATGATTAATTAGGGATATGTAACCAAGAATGGAGCTTTCCGTATCCGATAATGCCCCTACAAGCCAGAGTAAAAGCAAGATACCAAAAGTAATTACCGCAGCGACTAATTGATTGCCGGCGATTGAGGAAGCAAAAATTCCTATCGAAAGAAAAGAGGCCCCTAATAATAGAAGTCCGAGGTAGCCAGAGAATACCGCTCCCATATCGGGATTTCCATGAACGGTCAAAACAAATAGGTTAAGAGAGGAAAGAAGTAACATTATTATTAATAGAACCAGTGCCGCCAGGAACTTCCCTAAAACAATAGAGCGAAGCTTTATAGGTGAAGTAAACAGAAGCTCCGCCGTATAACTTTTCCTTTCATCCGCAATCAACCTCATCGTAATAAGGGGAATAATCAATAGCAGCACAATACTGATTGTGCCGAAATAGGGAAGAACAACTAAATTATTAAGATTGAGCTCACCTCTATGCAACTGAAAACTCGGATCAAACTGTAAGTGTAAAAATCCTTGCAAGTAGAGGAAAAAGAATCTTGCAGAAATAATCTGAAAGACAACCAAGATTACATAGGCAAGAGGAGAGGCGAAATAAGACCTCAATTCCCTCTTGAATATAGGATAAACAGCATTCATTTAATCACCTTCAGAGGATATTACTCTCAAAAAGATCTCTTCCAGATTATGGGCAACCGGACGCATTTCCAGAAGGCCCCATTCATTTTGCATAATTAACTCCGAGAGTTCCTCCCTTATATCCGTTCCTTTCTTGGGTTGAATAATTAGTTCATTTGAGAGTCCTAATCTAATATCTGAAACATTTGGCAGTGAAATTATTTTCTCCTGGATTTCTTCTCCCCAGTATCTAGTCTTTAGCAGAATGTTCTCTATGCCATCTACTTTGTTAGTAAGCCTCTCTAACGACTCTTCAAGCGCAATCTTCCCCTTATTGATTATCACCACCTTGCTGCAAATCATTGTAACCTCAGGAAGAATGTGGGTGCTCAATATGACGGTTCGATCACCAGAAAGCCCCTTAATGAGCTCCCTTATCTCTATTATTTGTTTTGGGTCCAGACCATTTGTAGGTTCATCGAGGACTAAAACGGTAGGGTCGTTAATTAAAGCCTGGGCTATTCCTATGCGTTGCCTATAGCCTTTGGACAGATGCCCGATTATCCGCTTTCCAACATCTAAGATACCGCATTTATCCATTATATAATGGATCCTGCCATTTTTCTCATTGCCGGGAACCTGCTTAATCTCCGCCACAAAGTTCAGATAATCCCTGACAATCATATCCTCATATAATGGAGGATTCTCCGGGAGATAGCCAATATGGGATTTTGCAATAAGGGGATCTTCGAATATATCTACATCATCAACGTACACCTTACCCTTAGTGGGGGGCATGTATCCGGTGATAATACGCATTGTGGTAGTTTTCCCTGCACCGTTTGGACCTAGAAATCCCAGCACATCACCCTTGTCCAATTGAAAGGATATATTGTCTACAGCAAGCAAGTCGCCGTATTGTTTTGAGACATTTTGAACGTGTATCATGGCAGCAAGAATCCTAAGATTAACATACCCGATACCCAGGGGAAAAGGTGATTCTAAATATACCGATTTTAATAGAATAACCACACTACAATCCTTATCCAAACTATTTATTAATGACTGTTTGACATTTGTCATTTTAATGTATGATTATAGGTTAATTTACGAGGTTTGACTTAAGGTTTTAACTGTGTTATTAAATTTCGTGTGTTAGAAGGCAGGGACAGTAAAAAGGGTGGCCAAATTAGTCAAAAAATATTTAAAAAGCCGGACAATCTATCGAAAGATACTAACGAATTTCACACTAATACAATTGCATCGAATTATTACCTAAGACCATCATTAATAATGATTGAGTTTGAAGGACGAAAACAAGACTTTGACTATAAAAATTACGCAAGGAGCTGATAATGAGCAGCCAAGAGATTAGTAACGATGAAAAGCTAGTCCGGTCCATTCAAAAAAAATATCACGAAATGCTTGAAGAGGGCGTTGACCCTTACGAATGGGCTTATGCTTGGAGATCGGAGATCAACCGCGGAGGATTTAAAGCTGTAGACTTTCTAATGCGGGAAATAGTGGATACCGGCAAATGTGTTGGGTGCGCCGCTTGTGTAACTATTTGTCCGACAGACGTTTTTGACTATAAAGATGAGCATCCTATAGATACTAGAAACGACGCCTGCGTGTTCTGTGAACTGTGCGCTGATGTCTGCCCCGTGCTTAGACCGCTGGATAAAGACTTGCAAACACTTTTAGGCTTCAAACAACCTGTTAAAGACGAGGGTTTCGGTCCTTATAATTACGCAGTAATCGCTCGCGCTAAAGATAAGGAATTTTTAGAGGCGGGTCAGGACGGAGGGGTAACAAGCGCGCTACTAGTTCATGCATTAGAAAACGGATCTATAAACGGAGCCGTTCTTGGTGATGTCCTCCCGGAGAATCCTCAGGTTGGAATTCAAAAACTTGCAACAACAGCTCAAGAGATAAGATCTTGTAGCGGTTCAAGGTATACATACTCACCCAACACCATGGCTCTAACAGAAGCCATGCGCCAAGATATAAAGCCACTTGCTGTGGTTGGCGTCCCGTGCCAGATAGACGGAGTACGTCAGCAGCAATTCAGCAGTATCCGTCTTGAAGTTGCTAAATGGTATCAACAAAACGTAGCGCTTACAATCGGGCTCTTCTGCTCAGAAAGTTTTACACACGAGCACATTTCATATATAGCCAAGGAACTAGATGTAGAACCCCAAGACATTGTTAACGTTAATGTAAAAGGAAAAGTAATTGTAGAATTAAGAGACGGGCGTGAGATTATTATGAAATTAAAGGAGTTTCATCCTTTTGCGCGCCCTGCTTGTCTATACTGCCTGGACTACTCTGCTGAACATGCTGATATAGGAGTAGGTGGAATTGGGCTTAGTAAGTGGACATTCGTTGCCATTCGCACTGAGGCCGGACATAAGTTCTGGCAATCGGCAGTAGATGCTGATCTATTTGAAATAATGCCTGAAGAGACAGAACCCAAAGCTAAAGAGCTTTTAATTAGATTGTGTAACATAAAAAGAAACAAACCACTGCCGGCTCTTATGCCAACTTATCAGGAAAGAGTTGAGCTTGGTAATACAAACCCAAAATCTTTCTACAAAGACTACAAGAAACCAACGGATGGAGGAGAGCAAGGCAAATGACATCCACTAACAGCCAACCAGTACTTGAAGACATCAGTGTTATCGTAGCCGGACAGGGAGGAGACGGTTCATTAACCGTTATTACAATGCTTGCCGATCTGTTTCGTAACGTAGGTCTGAACGTATATACAGAAAGAGATGTTGCATCTCGAATCAGAGGCGGCCACGCAGCCGCTACAATGAGAGCATTCATCGGAGAGAAGCACTGTATAGGAAGCCACATAGACCTCCTTGTAGCGCTTGATGAAGAAGCGGTGGAGAAGAAGGCTCACCAAATAAGTTCTAACAGTATCGTAGTCTTTGATGATTCAAGCGGCCCTCTTCGCTCTGGATTATTACCAGAGGGCACCAAATTATACGCGGCCCCTTTCAACCGTATT
>JAJCZT010000027.1 GCA_029262255.1 Deltaproteobacteria bacterium | reverse complement strand
CGAAACTCCTTTTTCTTGATTCCTTCTTTTATGCAGCCCTCTATAATTTTTTGCCAATGATTAAAAAAATCGGAAAGCCTCTGCCTGAAATTCTCATTTGTATCGCTCATCTCCAGGGCAAGGTTCCCAAAAGGGCAGCCCCTTTGGCAATTAAGGTCCTTATGAAAAGATGTAACATTTTTGTAGTAATTCTTTAGCCTCTTCTCGGGCGATATTGAAGTGTTCCCCAGAGTGTCTGACAAATATCTGCTCTCGTATTCTTTGATTCTTCTCTCGAGTATCAGTAGGCCGAGTTCTTCCTTGGACTTGAAATGGTAGTAGAAATTGCTTTTTGTCACCCCGGTGCTTTTAAGAATGTCGTCTATTGATGTGTTGTGATAGCCGTATGAATGGAAGAGGTCTTGCGCGCTTTCTATGATCTTGTCTTTGCTTGTGCTCAATTTATATGTCCTCGCTATCAATTATTTGCTGCTATCAGTTGTTTCCCCTCGTCGCCACCATTAGTACTGACCAGTCGGTACTAATGGTAATATGTGAGAACATGTTTGTCAAGCATTAATATCTTCAGGGTCAGAAATGTCTGTTATCTGTGGGGTTATAGAGATCTGTTTGGGTAATTACGGTGAACCTGGCTTAGATTAAAGTACGTTAAAGCTTATTTTAAAGGGTGATTCGGGATAGAAGGCTTTATGACTTATCTCTAAATTCTTTTCCTGCAGTAGTATTTTAAACTTGTCTCCCATCAGCTTAGGAAGAAAAAGATTTTTAATGGCTTGTCTCTCCTTTTCATTCGAAGAACCAAGACTGCCCTTTTCTTCCATACCTTTACTTATAAAATCCAGGATTCCCCAGTCAACAAGAAATTGTCCCTGAGTTGTATACTGAATCTTGTTGATCTTCAGTGATTCGCCGATTCTAATTAAGTTACTGAAGTCTACGTGGGCTGTTATATCCTGCTCCCCAATATTGATGTAAGGGGTTTCGTTTATAGTGTGTCTATAAATACATTTATATGTACCTTTCATTCTCTCTGGGCTAAACAGCTCGGGAGCTAAATAGCCATAGTCTATTGTAAGGATGAGTCCCTTTCTTAAAATACCCTTTATCTTTTGAAGCAGGCTTTCTGCGTGAAGATTAATTTCAAATTCCTGGCCTTCTCTGAATTGAACATCGGTGTTTTGAAAGTACTCCTCCAAATCTCCACTGCTTGGTTTGTCGGTTCTTTCGATGATTTCGCCGTCTTCTACCGATACGTATATTTCAACTAAATTTTCCTCAACAACCTTAACCCTATGAAACGCCAGCGCGTCTATTAGCTCATTTGAGATAATAACACCACTAACCTTTTCCTTTTCCAATTCGTCCAGTGAAGAGAGCCATTTAATTTTATGACGGTGATCAATTAAAATCTTTTTGGATTCATTTCTAAAGTGATCGCTCCTCTCGACTATATAATAATTTGATCGGTCGTATTGTTCGGGATTAGCGCTCTTGATATGGGTCAATACATCGAGCGCAAGGAGCCCCTTTCCCGCTCCAAGCTCGATAATCGTTAATTCTTCTTCGTCGATAATATCAAACGATTTCATTATGAAATTAGCGATGACCTTACCAAATGCAGAATGAACATAAGGGCTCGTGTAAAAATCCCCTTCTTTCCCTATCCGGCTATTGCCAGATGAATAATAGCCGTAGCCGGGGTGATAGAGCGCAAGCTCCATAAATTCAGCAAAGGTGATAGGGCCTAAATCCCTAATTTGTGATTTTATAATCTCTGTTAAATTGTTCATGATTGAGCTATCTTTAATTAGGCCTGACTTGAGTAAATTATATCTGACTTATATAATTTAACGGACTTTTCAGTACTAGTTTTATATAGGAATAATTATGAATCTGATCAGACAATCCATTAAAATCCTACTCTTTTTTATTATTGTTGTCACATTCCTTTTAATATCATCAATAACCGATCTGATAGTTCGTGATAGAAGGAAGAAATTGATATCTTTTTCACGAATTGCATCCTTTTATGGAAAAATCAGCCTCATGTTATTTGGAGTTAAAATAAAGCTGATAAACCTGGACAGATATAAAGGGACTAATGAAAATTATATGATTGTAAGTAATCACCTTTCTTATATTGATATTTTTGTGATTTATTCTGTCATGCCCTCGGTTTTCGTGGCAAATGCTGAACTTGAGCAAGAGTTCCCACTGGGGGCGGTTACTAGGTATGGTGGTGGAGTGTTTGTTGAGAGGAGAAACCGTTCAAGATTATTAGATGATATGGATAATGTTTCCAGCGTCTTAAAAATGGGATTAAATATAGTGCTTTTCCCCGAAGGAACAACCTCCAACGGAGAAGGCGTAGCACCGTTTAAGGCACCATTTTTAAAATCTGCGATAAATTCCTGTACCGATGTGCTCCCACTTTGCATCAAATATAAAAAGATAAACACTCAAGATATAAATAAGGACAATAGAGACTTAATCTTTTATTACGGAGGCATAACCTTTTTTGAACATTTCTTTAGATTCTTGACGTTAAAAGAAATCGAAGTTGAACTTCAGGCACTTGAGAAAATAAAAGTCGATTCCAAAATGACGAGAAAAGAATTATCAAAAATTGCTTATGATAAGATCAGCACTGCGTATTTAAAAGTATAGAAAGGGGGAGTTATAAAACTATTTATAGTTAGATAGTTAATCTCTGTTATAAATTCCCTGGTAGAATAGGAAGAAGCAATATCTTGCCCTCATTGGGTAGGTTAGTTATCATACAACTTCTCAAAAGCACAATTTAGGAGAACTAATTATGGATATTAAATGGGCAAGCCGAATTGCAAAGCTTCCGCCTTATTTGTTTGCGGAAATAGATGCCAAAAAAAATGAAATGACTAAAAAGGGTGTGGATGTTATAGATTTAGGAGTAGGGGATCCTGATATCCCGACCCCTGACTTTATAATTGAAGCTCTAAAAGCCGGAGCTGAGGATCCTGAAAATCATAGATACCCCTCATATCAAGGGATGCGCTCTTTTAGAGTGGCCGTTGCGGACTGGTATAAAGAGAGATTTAATGTAGATCTTGATCCAGATACAGAGGTCGTTGCTCTTATCGGTTCAAAAGAGGGAATTGCTCATACTCCACTGGCTTTCATTGATCCTGGCGACGTAGGTCTATATACGGACCCCGGCTATCCTGTGTATCCGACCTCAATTAGTTTTGCAGGCGGAGAGCCTTACGCGGTTCCTATTTTAAAAGAGAATAATTTTCTGCCGGATCTGGATGCAATACCGGAAGATATTAAAAAACGTGCACAGCTTTTCTTTTTAAACTATCCAAACAATCCTACAACGGCTGTTGTGGAAGAGGGATTTTTTAAAGATATTGTGGATTTTGGTTCCAAAAACAATATTCTTATCTGTCACGACGCGGCTTATACCGAAATAGCGTATGATGGATATAATCCGCCTAGCTTTCTTCAAACCGATGGCGCCAAAGACGTAGGCATCGAGTTTCACTCACTTTCAAAGACCTTTAACATGACCGGTTGGAGAATCGGTTTTGCTGTGGGGAACAAAAAGGCGATTGCAGGGATTGGGAAAATCAAAACGAATATAGATTCCGGCGCTTTTCAAGCTATTCAATATGCTGGGATTGTAGCTCTACAAAATTATAAATTAGGGCTAGATGATAGAATACGGATTTTTCAGCAAAGGCGGGATATCTTCTGCAAAGGGTTAGACGAAGCAGGGCTAAAATATGATCTCCCTAAGGCGACCTTCTACGTTTGGTTTGAAGTTCCCGAGGGTATGACGTCAAAAGAGTTCTCATCAAAACTTCTATCCGAATCTGGAATAGTTGTTACTCCGGGCAATGGTTTCGGGGAATATGGAGAAGGGTACGCTCGAGTTTCAACAACTTTTAGTACCGAGAGGATAATCCAGGCTGTAGAAAGGTTAAAAGCAACCAAATTCTAATCTTTTCTAAGTAACAGCGGGACAAATAGAATTGGAATACTTTATTTTAATTGCCAAAATTATTACGACCTTTGTTTATGGTCTATCCCTCACACTTCTTTGTACTTTCGGTGTCCATCGCTATTACCTGTCATATCTGTATAGCAGGAATAAAAACAAGGTTCCTACTCCAAAAGGCAAGTTCGCAAAACTTCCAATAGTAACCGTGCAGTTGCCTGTATATAACGAGATGTATGTTGTAGAGAGACTGATCTCTTCAGTCTGCAATATTGACTATCCAAAAGAGCGGCTAGAAATCCAGGTCCTGGATGATTCGACTGATAAAACTACTGAAATCGCACGCGGCTGTGTTAATCATTTCAGGGAAATGGGTTTTGATATAAACTGTCTCCATAGAGAGAACAGAGAGGGTTATAAAGCCGGAGCTTTAAGAGAGGGTCTTAAGTCAGCTAAAGGGGAGTTGATAGCCATCTTTGACGCCGACTTTATACCCCCTAAGGATTTTCTTAAGAAAACGGTGGATTTCTTTTTCGATTCTCAAGTAGGGATAGTCCAAGCAAGATGGGGACATGTAAATCAGGATTACTCAACGCTTACTAAAGCCCAGTCAATTTTGTTAGACGGCCATTTTGTGATTGAACAGACAGCGCGTTTTAATAACGGTATGTTCTTTAATTTCAATGGAACCGCGGGAGTGATCAGAAAACAATGCATAGAGTCCTCAGGAGGATGGCAGCACGATACGCTTACTGAAGACCTCGATCTTAGCTACAGAGCGCAGCTTGCCGGCTGGAAGCTTGTGTATTTAAAAGATACCATTGCCGATGCCGAGCTCCCTGTGGATATGAATGCCTTTAAATCTCAGCAGCACCGCTGGGCTAAGGGAGGGGTGCAAACCGCGTTTAAAATTCTCCCTCAAATTTTCAATAGAAAGGATCTGCCTTTTAAAGTCAAATCTGAAGCCTTCTTTCATCTCTTTGGGAACATCTCCTATCTACTTCTTTTGATCCTCCTGTTATTGATGTTCCCGATGGGTTTTTTCTGGCAATCTGTAGCCTGGCACAAATTAGTTCTGTTTAATCTATTCGCAATATCGGCGGGCACTCTGAGCTTTGCGTTCTTCTATGCTTTAACTGTAAAAGAAACCCATGGTAAGAACTGGATTGGTTATCTTAAATACGTGCCGGTTGCAATTTCAGTCGGCGCTGGAATTGCGATTAACAATAGCAAAGCAGTACTTGAAGCCTTTTTGGGTAAACAGTCTGAATTCAGGCGTACTCCAAAGTTTGCTGTAACATCCAAAACTGATAATTGGCGATCGACAAACTATGTATCTTCAAAAGAAGTCACAGCCCTGATTGAAATTGCCCTTGGCGTCCTTTTCTTAGTCCAAATGCTTTATGCCGTTTATATGGGATACTATGGATGGATACCGTTTCTTTTTCTTATTCAGTTGGGTTTTTTGTATACGGGTTTTCTATCTATATTCCACAGTAACGGAAAAAAGCGCCCCGAAGCTACTATTGGCACCCTTATACCAAAACCTGCCCTTCAAAGAGATAAAGATTATTAATCTGATCTCAATTTATTATTGCCGTTCAATAATGATATCAATCCGAAAACAGGGCCTGGAAGAAGAAATAACATTAAGTATTTCACGTCGATAGTGCCAACTAAACTATTAATGAATTGAATGCTAAATACGGTGATTAAAAACCCTACACTCGTTACTATTGTCAGCGCTGAGCCGACATACTCCTTTGGTGCCGACATGGCTACCAACGCCGAGAACTGTGGAGAATCCCCGGCAACCACCACCCCCCAGAAGAGAAAGAAAACGAGGAACAACTCCAGTGAGGCGGTAAAAATCAACGGTGATAGCACGCAGCATATTCCCGAGGCCAGCAACTGATAAAACGCTACAGGTTTACTGCCCGTTCTTTTGGAAATTATTCCCCCCAGGGCACATCCCATTGCACCGGCGGCAATTATCCAGAATGACCACAGTGGGATATTAATTACATCAATACGATTGTTTGCATAATAAGCAAGAAGTAAAGGAACAAAAGTCCACAAGCTGTAGAGCTCCCACATATGTCCAAAGTAACCGAAAGCCGCTTGTCTTAGGGTTTTGGATTTGAATATTATTTGAATAGCCCGGGGATTGAATTTCGTTCCTTTGGATAAATAAGGGCCGTTGGGTACAAATATCAGCATGAATAATCCGCCGATAACAGATATTACCGAGACAGATATAATTACACTCTCCCATCTAAAATTATATTCAAATGATTTTAATAAATGAGGGAAAGCCGTACCAAGTACCAGTGCCCCTACAAGATAACCCAGCGCCGCGCCCAAACCATGCTTATACCACCCGGCGGCTATCTTCTTCCCGTCAGTGTATATTCCCGATAGAAAATAACAGGTTATAAACATAAATATTAACAATGACGGCAGCCCGTCGGAGAAAAAGAAAATTCCAAGGTTTGCTGCCGCGCCCAGTATAGAGCTGATAAAGAACACAAGTCTGGGTGAAAAACGATCAGAAATTAG
>JAJCZT010000026.1 GCA_029262255.1 Deltaproteobacteria bacterium | reverse complement strand
CAAAGACACGCTAGCGGGGCTTTCTTCTTTCCTTTTCAATAAGTCTATAATTTTGTTCAAATTCTCCTCGCCGTATTCGGTATGAATACTAAAGAGGATTATGCTCACAAGCCAATCTCTCGGGTCACGGACTATATATATCTTCTTGTCGAACCCCATAAAAGATTCATAAGTAGCAATTTCGTTATTATTCGTAGGCGAGAGACCTGCAATTACTTTCGCCAGAACATAACGTTTATCGTCTTTTGGCAGAGGGGTGTATACAAACGGCTCATGCATCACTCTGGTATCAGCGGGAAGGGAGTTCTGAATCTTAAACATATGAGCTGTGGTACCCGTTTTCCATTGTCCGAATATAACTATCTTTTTTGGTATATCTACGGACACTAAGGAACCCCCTTTATAAAATTATTTTAAACTCAAAAACCCCAGAATGCTTTAAGGGATAAACTTTTCAACTGTAATGCCTGATTTGAAGAATTCTTCTGATTAGTTTTTTTACTCTATTTAAGTAACTCTTGTCAATTTCTTTCTGATGCCCCTTCTCTCTTCTCATTTTTACCGTTTTTTTAACATATTCAGTGCAGAATTCAGGTTTAATAATTTGTTCTTCATTGAGTTTCCATTCATCCTCATAACCGAACTTATCCATATAGCCACTGAATATAGGCTTAAAAAACTCTATATCTTCTTCCGTATACCAGTTTTTCCAGTCACCATAGCTCTTTGTCCGGGCCACGTGTCCGTATTGATTGTCGACTTGGGCAGCCCCAGTAAGCTTTATTCCTAAATACCGTTCTACATCTGTTAATTTATCCTCCACGAAGTCTTCATATTTTATGGTGCAATAATTATCAAGTCTTTTTTCAAATTCGAACACCCAGTTGTATCGTTCGAACAGCTGGCGCCTTAGAAGTTCAGTTGATCGATTTGGGATGAATGATATTATATGTTCAATCACTTTAACAACGGAAATACTCTTCGGATCTTTCTCTTTTTTCTTGAGAATTTCAATTATCTTATAGACGTTATTATCATTCTTATAAATCGTGGGTTCTTGTTGTATTATGAAGAGAAGAGCACTTACAATCCAATCCCTCGGATCACGCACTATATAAATTTTTTTATCAAAATGCATAAACGATTCGTAGTCTGCTGTTTCTTTACCATCTGTTATTCCGGCAATTACTTTTGCAAGAATAAAGCGCTTATCATCATTACGCCTGGGGGTATATGTCTTGGGTTCAAGGAGCATCCTCGTATTTTTGGGAAGTGAGTTTCTAATCTTAAAAAGCAGACCTGTAGTCCCCGACTTGTACTGACCGAATATAACTATCTTTTTTGGTTTTTCTGAAGACATTATTCCCTGCTTACAAAATATTTTTTGACCGTAAAAATTCAACTACTCGCTTAGGAATTAACTTTTTAGCTACGGTCCTCATCTTCCAGACTAAATAATTATCCCCAAAAGATAGCTCTAGTTCGTTTGATTTTCTTATTTCCACGTTTTTCTCAAGAAGCTGTCTTAAATACCTGTTTTCTTCGTAAAGGTCATCGATTCGTTTTAAAAACCACTCTTCATAATTCTCAGTTTTAAAATAATCTTTATATTTATCATAAATCTTAAAACGCCATTTAGTAAAATCATAGTCGTGATCCGCAAAAATTCTATATTCAGCCGTAACACCGGGAACCCTCACAGAATCCGATTGAAGGCTGAGTCTGAGAAATAAATCCCAGTCCTCATATATTTCTAAATCCTCATCCGGGTAACCTACGGTATCACATAAATTCTTGGCAAACATAACGGTCATATTTGGGAGGTAGTTTGTAACGTAGAGTTGATCAAGATCATGCTCTCCCCCTCTAAATAATTCCTTCTCCCCTTTTAGCACAAATTCTTTATCTATCCATTCATAATGCGCGATTTCACAATCGCTGTAAGCTACTTTTTGTCCTGTGGTTTCTAAATAATCCGCAAGTTTTTGAACGTGGTTGTAGTAAAAAACATCATCGTCATCCAAGAAGTTTATATATTTCCCCTTGGAGGCTCTAATCCCTGCATTCCCGGCGGCTGTGCGGCCTCTGGAATCTTCTGGCTTAATATAGTGAATTTCAGTGTAAGCTTTGAACTCATCAACTATTGGAGTTAGGTCTTCTTCCCCGTCGTTAACCAGTACTATCTCCACATTAGGGTAAGACTGCATCACTATGCTCGAAAGTGTATCTCTTAAAAGAACCGGTCGGTCTTTTGTCCGAACAATTATTGATACAAGCGGGCGATTTTCCTTCTTCTCGGTAAAGGCGGAGAAGAACTGTTGTTTTGAGAAATACTCGATCGGATGTTTTAAAATTTCATTGCTATTTATAATAAAAAACCCCTCAGCATAAGAACACGAGGAGCTTACTGTAAGAGCTCTGTAGCGGTTGAGTCCCAAGGCAAAATCTGTATAGGGGATATTGTCCAGCTGGCTGAAATAGGAATCGCAGGCCTTTCTTTTCTGCTCTACAGTTGCACTTATATCAACGAGTGCGTTAACTCTTATAGCGGTGTTTATCTCTGAGAAGGCAACTCTGCACACAGTCTTTGATTTCTGAAGCGAGCGCCATATTATATTGGCAGCGGCTCTGTGATCTGTGTGGAATTCAAGGGGTGAAGGCACATAAATCAATGTAGGCTTATAGCTCTCTAAGAGCTCGGCCATACGGTCGATATTTTCTTCGTCCGCGCGCAAATCTCTGTCGGGATTTCCCCAGAATTCAATATCGGACACGCCTAATATCTCAGAGGCTCTTTTGGCTTCTTCTTCTCTTTTTAAAATATAGTCTTCTTTTCTGTACTCCCCTGTGAAATCTCCCTTAGACCCGTCTGTGAGTATGGCAATTTTAATTTTGTCTCCATTTTTCGCATGGTGAACCAGACTGCCTCCACAAGCGAAAGACTCATCATCCGCATGGGGGGCTAGAACGAGGACAGTATTATTTGCGAGATCAACAGTACTAAAAGGAGTGTAATCTTCCTCCCAAAGATGATTAATACTTACGGGGCTTCCACTTATCTCTTGATTTGATTCATCGAAGATAAACTTGAATTCATAACTTCCCCCGTCCAGATATTCGGGGGAGATTCGATACATAAATCCGTGATAGCCCCGGCCGTAGCCTTTTTGCTTGAGATCCCATCTGAAGATAGACGGCGTAAGTTCACAAACTACTTGCCCGCCCTGTTCAACCCGAACTCGCAGCGGTTCATCGGGTGAGCTTTCATTTAAAGCCCAGCCTTTTATTGTAGAGTTATCAAAGAATTCAATTTGTCCTATGTAATTATCGGTTAATTTACGCATAGATTTATTAAGCTTTCATAATTGAAACTAAAATATTTTTAATGTCTGTCCAGAAAATCTCTAATAGCTTTAAAACAGCAATAGGCTTTATTTAGACCATATCCGAGTCCCCCATTGTGTAATATAAATGATTTGCAATATACTCGGCATCAAGATCTTCATCAAAGGAGCGAGACGTAATATATAAATCGTAGGGATTAGGAGCAGCATTCATACCACAGCCAATTAAAACATCTTTTACCTCTTCGTCATTATTTAGCCAAAGCTCAACTTTTATTGCACCGGTTCTTTGAGCGATCTTCCAAATTTGTGCTTCTAACCTTCTTATAGTCTCAATATCCTCTCCGTCCCATATCAGATCTACCCACTTCATTAGTCTTTCTTCATATATAATGACTGCTAATCCACTAAGACGCCCCTTAGCCCTAACCTCTAAATACATATATTTTTTAGCCGGATGAGTAATATACCTTTTGTTTATATAATCTCCGTCCCTTACTACAGTAACATTATAGCGATTTCGTGAGCGTTCCCAAAGTTCATCTACTGCATTTTTAT
>JAJCZT010000025.1 GCA_029262255.1 Deltaproteobacteria bacterium | reverse complement strand
CGGTTATAAATTCACCAGCCCGATTTTCATAATAAACGATAACCGAGCACGCTACAGTGGCTCCGGCGGGGATATCTATATCCTGAAAAAGCACCTGAGAGCTTGGGTCTGCCTGGTCTGTAGTGGCGGCAAACGTGCCGTCCGGCGGTGGTAATATTGGAAGGCCACTTAGCGGAGAAGTATTCCCAGCGTAAACAAACCAATCACCCCCACTGAACGGCTCCTGAACTACAGTCCACCCGGTGAAGTCCCCGGTTTCGAAGCTGCCGTTTTCAATCAACTCAAGCTGAGCTGATGCTGTTAAGAGAAATGATGAAAAAATAAAGAGTGTTAATATGAGAAGCCCCAAAGCTTTTTTAGAATACTGAAAAGTTAATGATAGCAATTTGTCTATCCTCCTTTAGGATCAGTATTAAGCAGTATTGTATCATATCCGCAGATAAGATAATAGTCTTATAGTCGCTATTTGATCCGGCGATAGGAAGGAAAAGGCAAAGGAGAGGCGCCGAATAGATACTGAATAGATCCCGGATCGTAGTCCGGGACATGGTTCAGAACATGGTTCAGGGTGACGACAAACTTCAAATCCTCCCTAACTATTAAATTTCAATTAGCGTAGAGATTCAATTAATTTACTCTTACTTTCTAAGCAACAGCAACCGAATCCTCGCTTGCTCGAATCCGTTCTTTTTCTAAGGAGGGGACTAAATGGATTCCCGATAAAAACATTCGGGAATGACAACCACCCCCACCTTCACACTGGGGGGAAGGGATCGCATGGTTCAAAATTAATAGCCCGTAAGTTCGACATAGCCCTTACCTGACAAACCGTCGCCCACAACTTTGACAGCACCCTCCCAATAGGTAAATGAGACCAGGAGCTCCTGGTTTCCCAATAGCGGAATTACCGTTAATACAATATCGTGTTTAGGAATAGAAATTTGCCATTTTGAGGGATACACAACTTTCGTATTCGGACTCTTCCAAGTATCCAGCACTTCAATTTCAAAATCGCCTGCTTTAAGCGGTGTGACATCACCCGACGTTCCAATCAGACTGCCTGAAGAAAATGGGTCTATTCCGCCGTCTTTTAAGCGAAGCTGATAGAGCATAATTTCCCGCCCGTCCTCCAGCTGAAGAGAAAACCAGTCCCAACCCTTCTGATCTTCACCTAGAGCGCTTGTGCTCCATTCACGGTCGAGCCAGCTTAGACCGCCAACTTCAAACTTCTGTCCATCTATGGAAATTGTTCCAGAGCTATCAATACGGGTTTGGGAGAAATAGTAAGATGCGTTACCCACCTCCCCGCTCTTTTGACTAAGACCCTTATCGCCCTGCAGAACCGTAGGCTTAAGGGGTTGCAGCAATAAGTCTATAGAAACTGAGCTGTCCTCTGCTTTAAGTGTGAAATTTTTGCCCTCCCCTTTGACAGACCAATTATCTATCCATACCCGAAACGGGGCGCTTTGAGCGCCAGCCAACCCCATAGCGCCTCTACTCCAGCTCTCGCTTGAATAGAATTTGCCGTTTTCAATATCGGTAAGCGCAAAGTGGGCAAAATAAATCTGGTTTGAAGCCCAATTGGACTCTCTTTTTATGTCATGCGGGCTTAAGGCACGGCGGAAAAAGGTAAGCTGGTAGCCGAAATCCCGCCCCGAAGGATCTGTTAGATTTCCAGTGTAGTACCACCACTCGGTCTGATATTCCGGATGCGGACCAAAATCCTGAGGAAACTTAAATTCTCTGGGCATTTGGACCCTTTTAAATCCGCCGGCATCATTTCCAGAAAGGGATTGGGCAATATTGCCGGCATCTTGAGCGCTTCTATTGTCATCGCAAGAAGTTGCAATCCCCGCCAAAAGCACCAGAGATATAACAAAAATTATTTGCCGTAAATTCATAAAATAGAGTCTCCTACTCTTCCCTGATAAGTCTGCCGACATTCTCTTTCGAAAGGCGATATGCCGGATATATCCCTGCTGTAATTGCCGCTACCAAAGCTATCAGAACGGCTTCTATAAAATATTGAGGCTTTATTACAAAATCCAGAGTCCACCCGAATGAGCGGAGATTGATCACATAAATAAGTATCAATGAGAGGGTTACTCCCAGTGGTATTGAAAAAAGTCCAGCGGTAAGACCAATCAATCCGTTCTCTAAAAACACCATCCCTCGAAGCTGTGATACTGTCATACCTAAGGAGCGAAATACCCCGAACTCACGCCCCCTTTCTAACTGGAGCGCCATGAGTGAGCTTAGTACGCTTATGAAAGCGACAATTGCGATTAAGATTCTTAAAGCGGATGTAACGGTAAATGTCTTATCAAAAGTATTTATCGCCGATTTTTTAAGTGCTGTATTTGATCTGATAAGGAGACTGCGGTCCTTAGACAAATACCCTCTAAGCTCATCCACTGTCTTGTCAACTTCAAGGCCGGGAGAAATATAAACACCCAGGGAGTTAATTTTGCCGTCATTCCAATAGGAGCGGAACAAGTCATCTGAAATTAGAACAACGCCTGTTTGTGAGCCGTAGTCGTAATAGACCCCGGCTATTTCAAACTCTTTTATCCCTTTGTCGGTCGGAAGTTCAATTACATTGCCGGGGCCGGGCTTGATACCGTTTCTGTATGCAAATACCTCAGAGACAAGCACGGAACTGTCTTGGATTTGATCCCAGAGCCTCTCATTATCGTCTCTATTCCAAATAAACCTCCGGTTTTTTACAGCTAAATCCTCTGTTACCGCTACGAGACTGAAGGAACCATAACCGGGGCTCTGAAATAGAACCCTCCTTACTGTAGCGACTCTATCTATCCCCGGGAAATTCTCAACTTCATTTTTTAAGGCTTGATCGAGTCCCGCCTGACTGCTGATATTTTGAGACGGCATCGATATGAAGATGTCCGCGGTAAGAGCGGTATCAAGCCAACTCACAACGGTGCTTCGAAAGCTGCCTATCATAATGCTCACACTTAATATCACAGAAATTGCGACAGCAAGGGAAGCAATTGCAACCCCTGTGCGGCTCGTTGACCTTATTATATTGCGGGGAGCCATACGCCAGATCACGGAGGTCTTGCTTAAGATAAGCGAGAAAAACCGCATAGAGTTAACCGTGCAGACGGGAACTATCAGCGACGCGCCAAATAATATTAAGAATACTGAAATGAGACTAAGTACGAGACTCTTTGTCGGCAGAATTATTAAAACAAAACCAAGACCAATAAAAACAAGGCCGCTGAGAGTTAGAAACGGAACTGTTTTGACAAAATACTTCTCAAGCTCAGAGCGGCGAAGAACATTAATAGGATTAATACGGGAAGCCTCATATGCGGGAACAACGGCTGCTATTAATACAGCCAGGATGCCAGCCGACATTGCTTTAATTATAGTTTTCACAGAGACTGAGAAGCTTGTAACCGTTAGAGTAAAATAAAGATCGTTTATTGTGCCGGTTACAAGCTCAACTATGCCTCGCCCTAATAATATCCCGCCTATGACGCCGATCAGACTGCCGAGGATGCCAATTATTAGCGCCTCCACCAATATCATTTTAAATATTTGGCGGCGGGTAACACCGATCGACCTGAGTGTTCCGATAATTGAGCGCCTCTGTATTACCGAGAATGAAACTATGTTGTAGATCAGAAAAACCCCGACGAAAAGAGCTAATAGACTAAGGGCGGTCAGATTAAGCTCAAACGACCGGGTTATGCTCTCTGTAGAACCCAGGAGGTTATCCTTTTTTTTAATTTCAACTACAGCAGGAAGCAGATCCCTTATACGTTCAAGATCCTGGGTTCCCTGAGGGGTATTTTCATCAATTAACAAATCGATCCGGGACAAAGATCCCACTTTATCCAGTAATTCCTGAGCGGTAGAGATGTCGGCAATCAGCAGTCCTCCCAAACTCTCTCGAAGCTCATCGTCTTTTGAGCTGAGTAGTCCCACAATTTCAATATTGAGAGTCCTTGAGCCGTAACTTAGTTCTACAACATCACCGGTATGAATACCGGCATCATCAGCTAAATCCCGGGATATTAGCCCGGTATTGGGTTTAGTCATCAGCTCACTCAAGATATTCTGAGGAAGGTTAGTAATAGAACTCGATTGACTGTCATAAAAAATTAAATCGGCAAAAAAATCAACTCCTACAAGACGCGCGGCCCTGCCGCCAAGCTCTACTATATTTACATAATCCTCGACAATGGGGGCTAAATTACGAATACCCAAGTTAAGTTTGAGATCTTTATATATTTTTTCGTCAAAATCTGAGTATGTGCCTGATATGTGATGAGTGCTCTTACTTGATAACATCTCTTTAGAAAGGGTGAATGAGCGGATAGCGCTTTGATTCGCAATATCTACCGATACCACCAAAGCCACGCCAAACGCTATTCCGACAACCAAAAGAAGGTTCTGGAGTAAGTGCTTTCTGATATAACCGGTACTGACTAGGAAAAGTGGGTAATTCATATTAACTAACCGCCAATATTAAATTATTCGGGAAAGAGTTTGCCGTTATGAATTGTGTAAACCCGGTCTGCGTAATTTATTATCTCGAAACTGTGAGTCGCTATTATCATAGTTTTGCCGGCCTCCCGAGCAACGCTCAGAAGTAAGTCCAGTATTTCTTTTGCAGTCTCATCGTCTAAATTCCCCGTAGGCTCATCAGCCAGAATCAAATCCGGATCGTTGATAAGAGCCCGCGCTATTGCAACACGCTGCTGCTCCCCCCCCGACAGGACGTCAGGGTAAGAATTTAGTCGATCGCCCAGATTAACTCTTTCCAACAATTCCTCGGCGCGAAGCCTGCTTTCGTGACTGCCCGTTCCATTTAATTCACTTGGGAGAGCTACGTTTTCAATTACGCTTAGAGTGGGAATAAGGTTGAAGAATTGAAAAACTATCCCGACCTGGTTTCGTCTGATTAAAGTTAGCTGATCTTCTGAAAGACCCGTAAGAAGGGTCTCACCAATCCAAACTTCACCGCTATCCGGAGAATCAATGCCGCATATCAGATTGAGCAGCGTAGTCTTACCCGAGCCGCTCTTTCCTACTAATGCGACAATCTCGCCTTGATAGAACTCAGCATCAATATCATCAAGAATGTCAATTCTGCCCCCGGCTTCCTGGTAATACTTGCAAAGGTTTTTGAGGAGAAGTTTTATATGCCTCTTAGAGTTTTCTTTAGACATGTAAGAATGGTTAAATCCGAATTTGCAGATCTAGTTTAAGGGTAATGATAACTCAATCTATTTCAAGGCCGGGCTAATCTAACAAATTATATAGACCCTTGCTTTATGGGATTTTTTAGCTGCAAGAAACATTAGGAATCAGCTTATTCCGCTACTAACTTATATTTTTCTATTCTTCCTTCTACCGTCTTATATTCAATCTCTATGCCGAATTCCTCCTCGAGCTGTTTCAGATTATCTTTTTCTGAATCGAGCATGCCCTTAATTACAACGGAATTTGCCTGCACAGTGATTTTTTTATTCACAGGTTTAGTCAGCCGCTTTTTTATATCCCTAATGATTTCATAAGAAATAGTGCTTATAGATTTCAAATAGCCTGTACCTTCACAATAAAAACAGGGTTCCGCAAGTTCTTTTAAAATACTTTCTCTCAGGCGCTGCCTCGTCATTTGGATAACTCCGAATGAAGACATTTCGATTACAACAGATCTCGCTTTATCGCGTTTAAGAGCCTCTACAAAAACCTCGGATACTCCATCTCTCAGCTGGCGGTTTTTAAGGTCTATAAAATCCATCACAACTATCCCCACGAGGTTTCTTAATCTTATTTGTCTCACTATCTCCAAGGCGGCCTCTACATTTATGTTGTAGATAGTTTCCTCTGGATCTTTGCCGCTTTGATATCTGCCCGTATTCACATCCACCACTGTCAGCCCTTCCGCTTCCTCAATTATGATATGCCCACCTGATTTAAGCCAAACCTTTTTCTTAAATATCTTTTTTATCTCATTTTCAACTCCGTATTTTAAAAACAAGGGGGTGGAATCTTTATACAACTCCACATCCACATTAGAATCAGGGAAGTTGCGCTTTAAATAGTCTGTGACTTCGCTGTACGCGCTATCTGAATCTATGAGGATTTTAGTAACTTCGGTCGAAACAAAATCTCTAACGGCTTTAATGTAAAGTTTGGGCTCTTCATAAATTAACGAGGGACCACTCTTCTCTTCGTTCGCTTTCTTGACTTCTTCCCATATGGAAAGAAGCTCCTTTAAATCCTTTGCAAGCTCTTCCTCAGAAACTCCTGCGCTCGCGGTTCTTGCAATTAAACCGGCCCCTTGAGGTTTTAGCTTTTTAATAGATTCGCTTAATCTCTCTCTTTCTTCGTTATCTTCAATTTTTCTAGATATACCGACTATATCCAGGGTTCCTAACAGCACCAAATATTTTCCGGGAATGGCAACATAGGACGACAGCTTTGCCCCTTTGCCTCCAACAGATTCTTTTAACACCTGAACTAGGACATGCTGCCCCTCTCTTAAGATGTCCTGGATCAGGTTTTTTTGTTGTTTACGAATATATTGAGCGCTATCCTCCTCTTCGTTCTCTAGAAAAAAATCATAGAGAGAATCTTCCTGCACATCTTCGACCGAGATAAATCCGGCCTTGTCCATACCAATATCTATAAAGGCAGCCTGCATCCCCGGGACGACTTTTCCCACTTTACCTTTATATATATTTCCGACTATGCGTGGTGTAGTCTTTCTCTCAATATATAGCTCAGCAACAGAACCTTTTTCCATAACGGCAACTCTGGTTTCGTTAAAGGTTACATTTATTAAAATTTGGTTGTCCATGGGAATTGTTTAAAACGTTTTTATATCAAAATCAATAATTAGGAACTAATTATAGACTATAAGCCATATATATGAAAGCTACGTATGGTTTGATTTCTCGGTCATCGGCACAAAACGAACAGATGTGACTCTCTTTTTCGTAACCCCTTCATTGGTTTTTTCAATCAAAAGGAGATCCTGATATGTATCCCCTACCGGGATAATCATCCTGCCGCCCATTGAGAGCTGATCCATTAGTTTGTCAGGTATATCAAGGGGCGCCGCTGTTACTATTATGCCCTCAAAAGGAGCATTCTCTTCCCACCCCTTATAGCCATCGCCAATTTTGTATTTAATATTGGAATATCCTAACTTTTCTAAGATTTTACGGGCAGTTACAGCTATTTCTTCAATTATCTCCACCGTATACAGATCACATCCTGTTTCAGCAAGCACGGCGGTCTGGTAGCCGGAGCCTGTGCCGATTTCTAATATTTTTTTACCGGGCTGAGGATCTAAGAGCTCAGTCATAAGAGCGACCATATAGGGCTGGGAAATTGTCTGTCCTTTTTCTATAGGGATCGGGTTGTCGATATAGGCAGAATCAATATAATCCTTTGGAACAAATAAATGCCTCTTAACTTTAAGCATCGCATCAAGTACAGTGGCGTTTTTAATGCCCCTTGAGACAATCTGGTTCTCTACCATGTCCCAGCGTGTTTGGGCATATTTATCCTGACCGCTGTCCTGTGGTGACCCATGGAGATTCATATAAAGAGAATAACATCAATCTACGATTAATTAATAAGGGCAGGATGCAGGAGAAAAGACGAGACCCTGAAACAAGTTCAGGGTGACGGATTAAAACGTTAAAAACAAAGAAAGATCTCTCTCGTGCACACAATGTGCGCCGTTGGAGATGACTGGGTTCGAGATGGTTCAGAGTGACAAGAAAAGAGAGATTCTTCGGCTGCACACTATGTGTGCGCTCATAATGACAAAGAAGGGACTCCCATCAAAGACGTTCGGGAAAGACAAAAGAGAAATCCCCCTTAGTCCCCCTTTAATCGGGGAAGAAAAAAGGAAAAAGTACAATTTTAAAGACTAGTTACCCATTTTAATTATGGTATCAAAATCATTTTTTGTAACGGGCATTACGGATAGTCTGCTTTGAGTTATAAGAGGCACCTTCTGAAGACGCTTATCTTTTTTTATGTCTGCGAGTGAAACGGGATTGTTTAGTTTATTGACCGGCTCTATATCAACAACAACCCATCTGTCATCATCTATCGTAGGGTCCTGATAAAACTCCTTTGTTACCCTGGAAACTCCTACGACTTCCTTCCCCTCGTTGCTATGGTAATAGAGAACCAAGTCCCCTTTTTTCATTGCTTTAAGATTATTTCTTGCCTGATAGTTCCTCACACCGTCCCAGTAAGTAGAGCCGTCTTTAACAAGATCGTCCCATGAATATTTAAAGGGTTCTGATTTAACAAGCCAGTAGTTCATGAGATGTATTATCGACAATACAATCTATTTTTCAAATCACAGCAAATTGCTGCTTTCTCTAATCCGATATTCCTGTATATTTATAGGCACATGAAATTTCCGAGTAGATACAGGCTTATAAGCTTATTAATCCTTTTGTTGGTTCTCGCACACAATCAAACACCATTTGCAGAGGCCCTAGAGAATAATAGCTCCGAAGTTGCCCAAGCGCCGATAAAATATATTGTGGGCAAGATGGCATTGATACCGTTTGCTTCAAAACAAAAACTCTCAATAGAACAATCCGAGGAAGCACTCCTAATAAACGAGAGGTTTTTGACTATATCGCTTTACGACGCTCTCATTTCACAAACAAGCGGCATAGGGAATGTAGAGATATTGCCTCTGAAAAAATCAGATACCGAATACGCTAAGTTGAAATCCGGAAAACCAAAATTATATTACAAAGACATAGCCATTGATGTAGGAAGGGTTCTGGGCGCAGACTCGGTAATGATAGGATTTGTTTCAGAGTACACAGAAAGGGGCGGATCAGAGTGGGGAATAGAATCTCCCTCTACCGTAACTTTTAGTGTAGAGGTGCTAAGCACAAAAGACGGAAGGGTAATATGGGAGACATATTTTACAGAAACGCAGAAGCCCTTATTTGACAACCTGTTTGAAATTAAAAAGTTTGTAAAAAGAGGTGGCAAATGGATTTCCGCGGATGAGCTTGCAAAAGAAGGCGCTAGAAAGGCAGCCCAAAGATTTAGTGAATTTCTAATGGAGAACAGATGATAATTATCCCAGCTATTGATCTCAAAGACGGGAAGTGCGTAAGACTATTTAAAGGGGAGGAGGAAAAGGTAACGGTCTTTTCTGACAACCCCCCTGAAATTGCTATGGAGTGGGAAGACTCAGGAGCCAAGTGGATCCATGTGGTAGACCTTGACGGCGCATTCTCGGGAAAACCCAAGAACTTTGACGTCATTAAATCTATTGTAGATTCGGTAACATGTCCAGTTCAAGTCGGCGGAGGGATAAGAAATTTAGATACCGTAAGAGAATATGTAAAAATAGGCGTTAAAAGAGTGATTCTGGGAACCGCGGCTTTCAGCGATGGGGATTTTTTAAGAGAAGCGTGCAGGGAATTTCCGGATGAGATAGCAGTTGGAATCGATACGAAAAACGGGAGAATAGCCGTTAAAGGCTGGACAGAGGTAATAGACCAAAGTACCGATGAAGTGCTTGAGAATCTACATGACGCCGGTGTGTCGGTGGTACTTAATACTAATATTGACCGTGACGGAACGATGGAAGGGATCAATATAGAGAGCGCACGCGAATTTATAAACAAATCTCCGATCCCGGTAATCGCCTCAGGCGGAATAGCTACGATGGAAGACCTTGAGAAGCTGTCTTCGATTGAGCATTTAGGCTTATATGGAGCTATACTAGGGAAGTCGATTTATACCGGTAGTATTAATCTAAAAGAGGCGATAAAAAGGTACTCTTGATATGTTATCTAAAAGAATAATTCCATGCTTGGATGTAAAGGACGGAAGAGTTGTCAAAGGAGTGAATTTCGTCAATCTACGTGATGCGGGGGACCCGGTCGAGATCGCAAAGAAGTACAGCGATGAGGGGGCTGATGAAGTCTGCTTCTTGGATATAACCGCTTCTAATGAAGAAAGAAAAACTATGATTGATGTAGTGGAGCGCACAGCGGGACAGGTATTTGTTCCACTTACCGTAGGCGGAGGCGTTAGAACGCTAGATGACGTGAGACAGATGCTGCTCGCGGGGGCCGATAAAGTCTCAATAAACACAGCCGCTGTGAAAAACCCTGATTTTGTAAGACAAGCGGCGGACAAGTTCGGAAGCCAGTGCATCGTTGTAGCCATAGACGCCAGAAGTACAGGTGAGAACAAATGGGAAGTTTTCACCCACGGCGGAAGAAACCCTACCGGAATAGACGCTGTAGAGTGGGCCCAAAAAATGGAGGAATACGGCGCGGGGGAGATTCTTCTTACCAGTATGGATAAAGACGGAACAAAATCAGGATATGATTTACCTCTGACTAAAACGATCTCTCGTAATTTAAAAATTCCCATTATCGCCTCAGGCGGGGCTGGCACCCTGGAGCACCTAGCTGATGGAGTAAAGCTTGGGGAAGCGGACGCAGTACTGGTCGCCTCCATTTTTCACTACGGAGAATATACGATTAAAGAAGCTAAAGATTTCCTAAACGAAAACGGCATATCGGTAAGACTTTGATCAGCTTATAAGAAATGGAGCTTAATCTTGACCATAAGAGAACAGCTTGAAGAAGTAGAAAGGGAGACATTGTCTGCTCTTGCAAAACTCAGTTCTGAGACAAAGGGAAGGATGAGACCTGAGGAGCAGTGCACTATTCGAACCGACTTTCAAAGGGACAGAGACAGAGTCATACACTCAAAATCATTTAGAAGGATGAAACACAAGACGCAGGTATTTCTCTCCCCGACTGATGATCACTATAGAACGAGGCTCACACACGTAATTGAAGTAGCTCAAATCGCAAGAACGATTTCTAAGGCGCTAAGATTAAATGAAGACCTGACCGAAGCGATAGCGCTAGGACATGATCTTGGGCACACACCGTTTGGGCATGCCGGAGAGGACGCTCTAAACGAAATATTTCCCGGCGGGTTCAAGCACGTAATACACAGCCTTCGGGTGGTTGATGTTCTGGAGAAAGACGGCGAGGGATTGAACCTTACCTATGAAGTAAGGGACGGAATTGCCAAGCACTCAAAAGGCATGGGAGCTATAGACAATCCCAAATATAGAGCGGAAACCATGGAAGGGCAGGTTGTAAGGATCTCGGATTTGGTAGCATACGCTAACCATGATCTGGACGATGCCGTCCGATCGGGAATTATAACAATTGAGGACGTCCCTAGGGAATGTATCAGGACCTTGGGAGAGACTAATTCCGAGAGAATAAATAGAATGGTCACGGATATAATTTTTGAAACTATAAATCTGGGAGAAAAAAAGGTAGTAGTAAGCACAGAGATTGAAGAAGCCATGATGGAATTGAGAAGTTACCTTTTCAATACGGTCTATATGAATGAGAAAATCAAAAACAATTTTGTTAAGGCGCAAAAGGTAATAAAAGAACTATATGAATACTGTTGTGAAAACCAGGATGAATTTAGAGTGCTCTATAATAAAGACCCAAGAGAGGGAGAGACCACAGAGCGTGCGGTATGCGATTTCATAGCCTCTATGACGGACTCATATGCTATTACCCTTTATGAAAAGATATTTTTACCCAGAAGATGGCAAGGAGATATAAGCGCATTTTAAGAATATTAATTTCGGGTAACCTATATCTTTTCAAAAATACCCCATATGAAAAATTTATAGACTTTAGCTAATTTAGGACTTCTTTGTTTGGTGAAAAAATTGATAAAACTGGGTTCAGTATCGTTTTTAAACGCAAAACCTTTGACATACGCTCTTGAAAATAATCTGGTAAGTCATGAGTTCGATCTTATACAGACTCCTCCGTCAGAATTATCTTTGAAGCTCTTTAATAAAGAAATTGATGTGGGTCTAATACCAGTTGCGGAGCTCCTTAAGAGAAAGGACTACAGAGTAGTCCCTGAAATTTCCATATCATCAGTTGGAAAAGTGGACAGTGTTATTGTCCTTTCAAAATCAGATTTAAGAGAACTAAAAACAATCGCCGTTGATAAACGCTCTCAAAGCTCTACAGCGCTTCTAAAAATTGTACTGGAATTATTCTACAAACTATCCCCTAGCTATCTATCAAGAGATATTGATAAGGAGGATTACCTAGACGATGTAGACGGGGCTATGTTAATTGGAGATTCGGGGCTTAAGAAATGCTACGATGCGGATAATCCATATAAGCTCTATGATTTGGGAGATATATGGACAGCTGAGACGGGACTTCCGTTTGTCTATGCGGTTTTCGCAGTAAACAAAGGTGTTATACTAGGAAAGAATCTGGATGCCCTTATAGAGTCAAAAAACTACGGTCTGGGGATTGTAGACGAGATAGCTGAGATTGAGTCACAAAACATAGGAATAGAAAAAGACGTATGTCTTAAATATTTAACAGACCGGATTAAATATGATCTGGGGACAGAAGAAATAAAAGGGATTATCAAATACAGCGAACTACTCTCAGAACTGAACGAAGCGGAGAAGATTTCAGATTTAAATATTTATTCAGAGTAGAAAACAAGGAGAAATTCACATGACAGACAAAATTCAAATGAAACTAGGACATAGCCCTGATGCCGATGACGCGTTTATGTTCTATGCTATCGACAAAAAGAAGGTTACTTCAGAGAAGATTGATTTCATTCAAGTTGTAGAAGATATTCAATCACTTAATAAACGCGCCCTCAATAAAGAGCTTGAGGTAACGGCTATCTCGGCACACGGGTATCTCAAGGTGCAGGACGATTACAGAATTATGTCGTGCGGCGCAAGTATGGGAGAGGGTTACGGCCCGATTGTAGTCTCTAAAGACCCAATCCAAAACCTCGAAGGAAAAAGAATCGGGGTGCCCGGAATGCTTACCTCCGCATATTTGCTCCTCTGTATTTTTGCAGACGGGTTCATACCCGTGGAGATGGCATTTGACGAAATCATGCCTGCGGTACAAAACGGAGAGATCGAAACAGGTCTGTTAATTCACGAAGGACAGCTGACATATAAAGATGCCGGTCTTGAATTATTTTTTGATATAGGGGAACTCTGGGCAAAGGAGACCTCCCTGCCCCTTCCATTAGGTTTAAATGTAGTAAGAAGAGATATAGGCGAAGACCTTCAGAGAGAAGCTCACAGGGTACACAAGGAAAGTATTGAGTATGCTCTAACACACAAAGATGAAGCTCTTGAATATGCAATGGAGTGGGGAAGAGGAATGGAGCAAGAAGTAGGAGAAAAGTTTGTGCTCATGTACGTAAATGAATTTACGGTAGACTTGGGTGAAAAGGGTAAAGCTGCTTTGGAGTACCTATTCCACAGAGCGCATCAAAAAGGAATAATTACAGAGAAAGCGAATTTGGATATATTAGAGGGTTAATATTTTAATATAGATTAGCTATGACAAAAGAATACGGTTATTTAGTAAACGGGAAATGGCTCAAAAGCGAGAACAAACGGGAGATAATAAACCCTTATAACAGTAAAGTTGTGGGGCTCATAAATATTCCCGATCTTGATAGGGCAAAGGAATCTATCCAGCACGCCCAGGTCGCATTTGAAAAATTCAGACACGGTCCAAGTCACGAAAGAAGCGGAATTTTAAAAAACATAGTAGAGGGAATCGATAAAAGAAAAGAGGAATTTGCGAAGACACTTGTACAGGAAGGCGGCAAGCCTCTAAAAACCGCGAGAGTTGAAGTACAGAGAGCTATAGCCACCTTCTCGATTGCAGCGCAAGAAGCAAATAGGTTTTCAAGCGGCGAGCTTCTACCAATAGATATTGTCCCTGGAAATGAAGAAAAGTTTGGCCTAACCCGCCGTTTTCCTTTAGGCGTTATAATGGGGATATCCCCCTTTAACTTCCCGCTCAATCTTGTAGCTCATAAAGTGGCCCCAGCCATTGCCTCAGCTAATACAATGATCTTAAAACCAGCGTCTCAGACTCCAATATCGGCACTAATGCTGGGAGAGGTGGCGCTTGAGGCGGGCCTTCCCGAAGGCGCTCTTAACATACTGCCGCTGCCCGGCGCACAAATAGAGCCTGTAATCGAAGACGCGCTAATAAGGAAAATCTCATTTACCGGAAGTGACGAGATAGGCTGGGAATTAATGAAGAAATATTCTAAGAAAAAAGTGACGCTGGAGCTGGGTGGAAACGCGGCCACTATAATAGACGAGGACCCGCCTGATCTGGACTTTGCGGCAAGCAGAAACGCTTGGGGGGCTTTTTACCAGGCCGGGCAAAGCTGTATATCCGTTCAAAGAATGTATGTTCACGAAAAGATCTTCGATAAATTCCTGGACAATTTCATAAATGAGACCAAAAAATTAAAACTGGGCGACCCCATGCTTGAGGACACTGACGTAGGACCCGTAATAGATAATGATTCCGCTGACAGGATTATGAGCTGGATAGATGAGGCTCTTGAAAATGGGGCTGAGCTTTTAACCGGAGGAAAAAGGGACGGCAAATTAATAGAGCCGACTGTTTTGACCGGGGTGTCTCATAACTCGAAAGTAAGCTGTCAGGAAATATTCGGGCCCGTGGTACACATAGAGCCGTATAAGGATTTTGACGAAGCTCTGGAGAGGGTTAATGACTCACGTTATGGACTTCAGGCCGGAGTGTTTACAAAAGATATGAAAAAGGCGTTTAAAGCATATCACGCTCTTCAGGTAGGGGGCGTAATAGTAAACGATTACCCGAGCTTTAGGGTAGAGAACATGCCTTACGGCGGCGTTAAGGACTCTGGGGTAGGAAAAGAAGGACTCAGTCACGCCATTGAAGAAATGACGGAATTAAAACTTATGGTCGTAAATTTAGACTACTAAAATTAGCTATACTCCTTAATCTTCTCAAGAATATTTAATCTTACAAGCTCACCGTAAGTCTTGGTATTGCTTTTTTGAGATATAAATTGTTTTAAATCTTCCGGGCGGTCAATGTCTAGACCAATTCTTGGATTATCGTAACTTTCATAGGAGATATTATTTTTATCAGCTTCATTCATATGTTTATTAAAGCTGTCGTCTCCAAACATAGAGGAAATAACGTCAGGAGGCTTTCTGAAAATTGCATTAGTTCCTAGCGCATCTCTTGCAGGGACAAAAATTATAGAAGGGGCGTCCTTCTCTCTTTCCAAAATAAAATCTATATCATCTGAAGTAATAAGAGGGGCATCTCCCGGAATTACCAGGACTGAGGCAGCTCCCATTTCTTTGCAAATTTGAGAAGCATAGTCCACTGATGCACTCTCGCCGTTTTGCTCCGTCTCCAGGATTACTTCTATTCCCAGAGCTTTAGCTATCTCTATAGCTTTAGCGTCGAGTGTGACTATGAGCTTGCGGTCTGCGAGCCTACACTCTTTAAGAGCCGTGAGCACGTCCTCAAGCATTGCATAGGCAAGAGCCGTCCTTTCATGCTGAGGCAAGAGGGAGGAAAGTCTTTCCTTGGCTTTAGATAAATCTTTTACAGGAACAATTACAAATTTCATTTTAAACCTGCGGGCCCAACTATTTTATTCTTGGATAATTAAAGACGAATTTTTAAACACCTTATGATACCCAACTTTTATTAAAGTCTATAATTGACCGGGATGTACTGCTCCCTTTTATCAAGCCGGGTTTTCACGATGCATGAGGAGGGATTTCACCCTTCGAGAGACTCAGTGTGAGCGGGTGTTTTCACCCCCACGCTGAATAACAACCACCCCCATCCTAACCTTCCCCCCTCTAGGGGGAAGGGATTAAAAAGAAAGATTCTTCGACTGCACACATTGTGTGCGCTCAGAATGACAAATTAGCAGGGTGTGCGGTATAGAGAGTAGTTAGAGAGAATAAAAATCTAATTCCTTTATCTCAATTGGATTAGGATATGGATCACAAGTTATACTAATTCCTCAAATGACGGAAACTTTAAAAGACTCTCTTTCTCTCGACCTGGAAGCATCGCTGAATAAAAAGCTAAAGGGTGAAGTCCGTTTTGATAACATCAGCAAAACTCTATACAGCACTGACGCAAGCAACTATCAGATTGAGCCGGTAGGTGTAGTGATTCCACGAAACGTTGAAGATGTCTCCAAAACTCTTGAAATCGCGTCTGACTACGGGGTGGCAATCTTGCCCAGGGGAAGCGGATCGAGTCTCGCGGGTCAGGCGGTAGGCCACGCTTTAATTATCGATCTCTCTAAATACCTAAATGAAATTTTAGAAGTTAATACCGAGGAAAAAACGGTACGCGTTCAGTCAGGAATGTTTCTGGAGCAGCTCAATCGAGAGTTAAAGCCCCGTGGACTAATGTTCGGCCCCGACCCTTCTTCAGCCAGGATAGCCACAATTGGGGGAGTAGTAGGAAATAACGCAACAGGAGCGCATTCTATTCTATACGGAATGGCAGGAGACAATGTAGCCGCCTGCCGATTACTTCTGAACAAAGGGGAACCCGTAGAGCTTAACGGTACCGGCAGCGGCAATAACCTCTACAAAAAACTCAAGACGCTCAAAGAAAAGTATTCCCCGCTGATAAAAAATGATTTCCCAAAACACTGGCGGAGGGCCTCGGGGTACAGCCTGAACTATTTTTTAGATCAGCCCTTTAACGCTGCAAAGCTTCTAGCAGGCTCTGAAGGCACTCTGGGTCTGGCAACAGAGTTCACGCTCAAATTAGTGGAGAGACCATCTCACACGGGACTAGCGATTCTTCAGTTTGACACTATGGTTAGCGCCATGGAAGCGGTACCTGAAATATTAGAGATGAACCCTTCGGCAATAGAGCTTATCGACAGTATGCTGATTGAGCTTACAAGGGCAAGCACGTCTTATTCCCCTATGCTTACATTTATTGACGGAGACCCGGAGACAATTTTGGTAGTGGAATTCTATGGAGAGACGGAATCTGAAGTTGAGAAGAAAACTAGGGATCTAAATTCACATCTACTCACTAAGAATATTAATTGTCCCACAAGCTATGCTCTCTCCCCGGAAGCGCAAGCAGACGTATGGGGAGTGAGGAGAGCGGGGCTTGGGCTACTCATGAGTAAAAGGGATGAGTATAAACCTATTCCATGCATCGAGGATGTTTCCGTACCTGTAGATAATCTTCCAAGCTATGTAGCTGATATCACGGATTTAATTAAACGCCTGGGGACAAAAGCGGGCTTCTACGGGCATGCGAGCGCCGGGTGCCTACACGTAAGGCCTCTGGTTAATTTAAAATCCCAAGACGGGATCAAGATAATGGAGGAGCTAACCGAGCAAACTTTTAAACTAGCGCTAAGATACGGCGGGGTAATGAGCGGCGAGCACGGGGACGGGCTTCAGAGAAGCTACCTCAATGAGCGTCTCTTTGGAAAAGGCCTGTATGGAGCGATGAAAGAGCTTAAAGCCGCATTTGATCCCGAGGGGATTTTCAATCCCGGAAAGGTTGTGGATGCGCCCGCGGTTGATAAGAACCTGCGCTTTGGAGAGTCCTATCGACCACAGGTAATCGAAACTTATTTAGACTGGTCCAAGGATAATGGATTTACCGGAGCCGTGGAGATGTGCAGCGGACAGGGAGTGTGCCGGAAACTCGGGGAAGGGATTATGTGCCCGTCTTATACGGCTACAAAAGATGAAAGGGATACGACAAGGGCGCGAGCTAATGTGCTTAGAGCGGTGGTGTCGGGGACGTTGGCAAAAGATGCGTTAACAAGCCGTGAGATGTATGGGGTTTTTGATCTTTGTCTTTCGTGTAAAGCGTGTAAGAGCGAGTGCCCTTCAAGTGTAGATGCAGCCAAAATGAAGCTTGAATTTCTGGCCCATTACCACAGGGAGCATGGATTTTCCGCTCGTGACCGCTTGTTCGGATATGTGCATGAGACGAGCCGACTTACCTCACCTATAGCGTCCATATCAAACCTTGCGATAAATAACAACCTCTCTAAGAAGCTTCTATCTAAATTAGGGGTTTGCCCACAACGATCATTACCGAAATTATCAAATAAAACATTTACAAACTGGTTTAACAATAGACCGAAACCTACTGATAACACTAGAAATAATAGGGTCATCTATTTTCATGACACCTGGGCGACTTACTATTATCCTGAGGTTGGGAAGGCAGCGGTAAAATTACTTGAAGCGGCAGGTATGGACGTAATACTCGTTGCAAATAGAGTCTGCTGTGGGCGGCCGATGCTAAGTAAAGGGATGATTGAACCGGCCCGGAAAAGGGCGTTAAAAAATGTCTCGCTCCTGGCGCCCTATGTTAAGGAGGGGATTCCGGTAGTGGGAACGGAGCCTAGCTGTATTCTCACTTTTAGAGATGAATATCTCGATCTATTGCCAGAAAATGAAGACGCCGGAATTCTATCTGAGAACTCGTACGTACTTGATGAATTCTTGTTGAAACTAGATAAATCCGGTGAGCTCAAAATTGACTGGAAACACGATGGTCCAAGCGTATTTTATCACGGGCACTGCCATCAAAGCTCTTTGATCGGAAACGAATCAGCAGTAGAAGTCCTTTCCATTTCCGGATGTAAAGTGACAGAGAGCGGAGCCGGCTGCTGCGGGATGGCGGGGAGTTTTGGTTATGAAAGCGAGCACTACAAAGTGTCCCAAACTATAGCTGAGGACCGCTTATTACCCGCTATTGGAAAAACATCTTCTGATACGGTAATAGCCGTATCGGGCGTTTCCTGCGGACATCAGATTGAACATTTTTCCGACAAGAAAACAAAACACATAGCCCAGGTTCTAGCTGAGCAGATAGGATAGATTCTCAATAAACCCTTTTAAGAACTTAACAAGCTTTACAAAATCAGCAGGGCTCTTCTCAGGCTCTCTTAATTGCCGGTTAATTTCAAGCTGGACTGCGGGAACTGCTAACTTTCTAGCTGCATATTTAGTTACCGTCATCTGTCTTGCGGCGGGAAATACGTCCAGCCCTCCAATAGATATTTCGTTTAACGCCGCAGCGCGTTCAAGCTCATCTAAGTAATTATCCTGTCCTAACAAAAACTCTTTATCGACCCCCGCTCCGGGATAAATGTCATCTCCCCTCTCGGGAGATGTGCCGTGCAGATCAATCAGACATTTAATGTCATTTTTTTTTGCTATCTCACTTAGTCTCGTCTTAAAAGGAGAATCGTCATAATAGTTAGGATCAGATTCCATAAGCCTGTTTGAATAAAGGGTATGACAGCCAGTAAGGGAGTGCAGCATCACGGATAGAGCGCCCGTATAGAACTCCTGGCGTTTCAACTTACCCATTCTTTTGTGTACCGAGGCGTGGGGGGCCGTAACAAGTACCGGCAAATCTCCGGGGATATAGATAGAACCTTCAGAATCAGAAGTTGAGGACTCTCTGTATAGATACTTCTGACGGTCCTCAAACTTTAATCCAAATCCAATCGGGTCATTAAAACATAGAGACGAATACCTCCTCCAGCTTCCCGTCTCAATTTGATTTATAGGATTGACGCATTCTTCCAGTAGAGAACCCGGCTCGTAAGAAATAAATTCCTCACCGTTATGTTTTAAAATCACTTTTTTAAAAAGCCCTGAATCCACATCTTCTACCGCATCAAGTTCTTTTAATTTGTTGCCCGGATTCCCCATAATATAGAGCTCCCCCGCTACTTTGTTCCGAGACCGCCGGTCAAATACCGCAGCCGGATAGCCTCTTTTTGTATCGTATAGGGCCCCGGGGATGTCTAGAGTTTTTAGTAATCTACAATCGTTCAGAAAATGGCTTCTGAGCTCACCCTGGAGAAGGGTTCCATAGACGAAAACTTTACTTAATTTTGCGGGCATCTTAATTCTTTGAAGAGATAGTTTTTTTGGAATACAGAATATTTCCCCTGACCATTACAAGCTCCAGATTCTCATTAGTAGAGGAGACAACGGATAGATAGGGATTGTTGAAATCGTCTTTAGAGTTAAGGAATATGAGATCGGCCTCTTTTCCTATCTCTATGCTGCCGATTCTGTCCTCCAGAAACAGAGCTCCGGCCCCACCAAGTGTAGCCGAATAAATTGTCTCATATGATGCTTCTCTTCCTAAGGCCTCCGAGTAGAGAAGGTGAAGAACCCTGAGCTCTTCAAAGAAGTCGAGGTTGTAGTTACTGGACAGACCGTCAGTGCCTACACCGACCCTTTTAAGCCTGGAGTATTCTCTAAGCGGAGGAATACCGACTTGGAGGAACAAATTGCTTCTCGGACATAATACAATTCCTATGTCCAGATTTTCTATCTCCTTAATTTCCTCAGAACTCACCTGAACCATATGAACTGTTGTTACCCCGCCGTGATCAAAGAACCCCATGCTCTTTAAATACCCAAATGGGGTATCGGCCTTTTTACGCTTAAAGGATTTTTTATCTATCAGAGGAAATATTTCATTCTCAATAGCATTTGCTTTTCTATTTACAAATTCGATCTCTTCTTTACTTTCAGCAAGATGGATACCCAGGGGTCTATTACTTTTCCTATGAGAATTAAGCGTTTTCTCGAGCAGGCCAGGACTGCAGGAGTAAGGTGCGTGAGGAAAGAGCCTTTCTTCATAAAGAGATGATGTCTTAAATGTATCAAAATCCATCATACCTTCTTTACTATCGACCGCCTCTCTAAAGAGTATTGTTCTAAGGCCTGAGTGCTTTAATATCGGGATATCCAGACCGCCGTATGATGAAATTTCCCCAACTGTAGTTACGCCGCTCTCAATCTGCGCTTTAATTCCATCCGCCACCGACTCTTGTATTTCCTGATTTGTAACGCCTTCTTTTTTTGCCTTTATTATCTGCTGAAGCCATGAGGTAAAACCCTTAAAGTTGCCGACCTTTTTTTTGATCCAGCCAAGCTCAAGATGAGTATGCGCATTTATAAACCCCGGAAGAAGAGTGCCGCTGCCTAAACTATGCTCCTTTACTCTTCTATACTTCCCTCTGAGTACGGAGGCATTTCCTATGTCTTCGATTTTTCCGCCCGAAACAACTAAGGCGCCGTCCTTTATAGGGTCAGAGGAAACAGGAAGAATTGTATCAGCTGATATTAATAACTTTTCCATAATTTTAAAATGTTTCCGTTACGGGACAAACGAATATAAATCTTAACCGGTGATCTTCTCTATTCTTTTAAGTAGGTCTATGCTCAATGTGCCTTCAGCCACTTCTTCCACAGCTCCCCTCATTTTAATCGACCAATCATCTCTAATATGAATATCGAGCTCGCCCCCAGGCATAGAAACAGTAACATTGCCGTCGGTCAAACCATTTTTTACGCATGCCGAGGCTACAGCACAAGAGCTGCTGCCCGAGGCGAGCGTGTAACCAGCGCCGCGCTCCCAGATAAGTATTTGAACCCTGTCTCGGGAGAGGGGTTTTGCAAGCTGAACGTTAATACGGTTTGGAAAGAGTTTGTGGGTCTCGAGCAAAGGACCCAGTATTCTGAGATATCCTTCGTCAAGCTCGTCAACAAAAACCACACAGTGGGGATTTCCGACTGAAACTGCTGTAATTTTAAGAGGCTCTCCGTCTACATTTATTTCTTCATCAACTACCTCTCTCTGCTCCCCTGCTACAGGGATTAAATTACTTTGAAAAGTAGCCTCCCCCATCTCTACCGTCACAAAGGGGACTATGCCTTCAGTTGTTTCAAGCTCTGCTGTAACTACCCCGCCAAGGGTATCGATTTTAAATACTTCCTCTTCTGTATGCCCGTGCTCAAAAAGGTATTTGGCAAAAATTCTGAGACCGTTTCCGCTTTTCTCAGCTTCGCTGCCGTCAGGATTTAATATTCTGAGCCCGAAATCAGCTTTATCAGACGGGACCAAAAGAAGTATGCCGTCAGATCCTATACCGTAGTTTCTGTGACAAAGCAGTTGTATAACTTCTGGTGTGAGATCAAATGATAATTCAGATTGATCCATTACAAAATAGTCATTTCCAAGTCCGTGTGATTTAACAAAATGATTCATATTATGCGCCCTCTTAAAATCAATCTTTAACTACTCGAGAATGACCCTTGTCGTATAGCCCTTTTTTCTGAGTCTAGAAGCTGCCTTTTCAGCATCCCGTTTGCCGGAATAGCGCCCCACTCGGACCCTGTAATAAGTGTCTCCCTTAACCTTGACTGATTCAACTCTGACATCACTGTACTCAATATCGAGCTTCCTTTTTAGAATACTCGCATTTGCATTGTCGCGGTATGATGCTACCTGAACAGTATATTCCGGGTCAAAATAGTTAGAGCTTCTTGTGGACGGGGTCGAGACAACCTCAACTTTTACTTTAACCACCCCTTTTTGAATCATATCAACCGATTTAGCGGGTGCATGAGACAGATCAATTATGCGGTCTCCCACAAATGGCCCTCTGTCGTTTATCTTTACAATAACGTCTCTTCCATTTTCTAAATTGGTCACTCTTACTACAGTGCCCATGGGCAGAGTTTTATGCGCTGCGGTATACGCATGCTTACTGAAGCGCTCGCCGCTCGCGGCATAGTTGTTGTGCTCTTCTAGACCATACCAGGAAGCAAGACCTATTTGTGTGGAGCCTTCAGTTACAAATCCTTGAGAGGGAGGTTCTTGATGAGCAGGATATGGAGTAACCCCCTTTTTCCCGCACGAGAAAACAATAGGAAGGAGAAATAATAACAGAAGCGCTCTAATATTCATATTGATTGGATTTTAACACACGGTCACTATCTTCCAAAGAACACGGAGATATTAGATTCAGCCTGAAGTTGGACTACCAGGCAAAGAGAGAACTTCAATCCTGACCCTAATAACCCCTTTATTATTGAAATTAATAGCTTTGGCGGCAGCATGTGAAAGGTCAATTATCCGTCCTTTTACGAATGGGCCGCGATCATTCACTCTAATAAAAACTTCTTTACCGTTTCGTAGATTTGTAACCCTGATAATTGTTCCGAAAGGTAATTTTTTATGAGCTCCGGTAAAACTATGCATATCAAAACGCTCACCGCTAGCTGTTTTTCTGCCTTGGAAAGCACCACCGTACCAGGAGGCATTTCCATATTGAGGAGAATGCTCAAGAGAATCACTTGATAATGGAAAGAAAAAACTTAAAATTAAGACAAGTACAATAAATTTGATATTCATCAACCCCGTATTTTCTATATAATGAAATATTTTGGCTGATAATCCTTGAGATTGTCAAGGATTAGAATATATTATCCCTAAACAAAAAGGAACTTCGATGCCACATTCACCAGACGAATTCTCACTTATAAGACGGCTCCCCCCCTATGTCTTTAATATAGTTAACGAGCTTAAAACCAAAGCTAGAGCTAAGGGGGAAGATATTATCGATCTAGGGATGGGTAATCCGGATCAACCAACCCCTGAGCACATAGTTAAGAAGCTGATTGAAGCTGCCAGTGACCCAAGATCACATCGGTATTCGGCCTCTGCCGGCATACCAAAATTACGGTTGGCTGTGTGCGACTGGTATAAAAGAAAATATAATGTTGACCTCAACCCTGACACCGAAGCTGTAGTTACAATAGGATCAAAAGAGGGTATCTCTCACCTGATGCTATCAATACTCTCACCGGGAGATACGGTGATCGTGCCCAATCCCGCTTACCCGATTCATATATATTCCGTGATCATCTCAAGAGGTGATGTTCAGAGCGTGGAACTCTCTGGCGGTACAGAGCTGATAGAATCGATTAAAAAAGTGGTTAAGGAAATATGGCCCAAGCCAAAGGTTCTTATGATTTCTTTCCCTAACAACCCCACAACCGAGGTAGTTGATATTGATTTCTTTAAGAGCATATACGAGCTTGCGAAAGAATCGGGACTTATAGTGGTTCATGATCTAGCTTATGCAGAGCTTTGCTATGACGGATACGAGGCTCCCAGCTTTCTTCAGATCCCTGGGGCTAAAGAAGTGGGGGTCGAATTTTACTCACTATCCAAAAGCTACAATATGCCCGGGTGGCGGGTGGGATTTATGGTAGGGAATGAAAAGATTGTATCGGCGCTGAAACGAATTAAAAGTTACATGGACTATGGAATATTCGCGCCCGTTCAGGTAGCTGCCATATCCGCTCTAAACGGCCCTCAGGACTGCGTGGGCGAGATTAGAGACCTTTACAAGTTAAGAAGGGACAGATTAGTAGAAGGACTTAACAGGGCAGGATGGAATATCCCAAAACCCAAAGGCACTATGTTTGTGTGGGGAGAAATACCCCGGGATTTTAAGAGCATGGGGTCACTCGAGTTCTCAAAGCTCTTAATTGAGGAAGCTAAAGTTGCCGTCTCGCCCGGAATAGGGTTTGGAAATTACGGTGAGGGGTCCGTAAGGTTCGCGTTAGTAGAAAACGAAAAACGCATTATGCAGGCTGTACGGGGTATCAGAAGATTTCTGAATAAATAGTATAGTCTTCAGATAAACACTTAACATCGCCGGACACAAAAAACATTAATTAATCTAACTACTTTTTTGAATCTCAAATAGATCACTATTTTAAACTAATTGCAAAGAAATTATTTATATTCTATACTTTAAACGAGCAAATCATTAGTGAGGGAGAGGCTAAGATGGCAAAGATTATAGTAGTGATGTTTTTATTGATACCATTATTGATGGTGAGCTGTGATGATGATGGTCCATGCAGTCCAGGTAGAGTTAATCTCCTGGAATCAACCTGTCCAGCAGAAACTATAGGTCCAACTTTCTGCAAACCTTGGTCCTGCAGAAACGTAGACAATCTGGATGATACTATTGCATTGAATATAAGAAATTTTGATTGTGAGGTAATAGAGTGCGACTTTCTGCGGTGCAGAGATAGAATGTCTGAGGAAATAACTGATTTTACAGATATCACACCTCTTGGAAGGCTTGAGTTCAGTACATTGATAGATTCTGATCTGAATCAAGAATTCGAGTGTTTTCTACCTATACCATAGATTTTGCTGAACACTAATATAATGAATTGTCTTTGTATTTTTTTCTACGAGGGAGGTCAATAATCAAAGTTAAAGAAGATATCAGCTCCAGACTCTTCCCCAATATCACTTTCCAGGGTTAAGAAATCAAAAAGCCTGTATTCTATTACAGCCCTATTTGCCGTTACAATCGACGAAGGGAGTCCGGGGCTGAAGAAATAGCGTTCATAGTAAAAACGTTCATAGGAAAAGCGCTCATAGCCGACATACAAGTCTTGAGTAATATACTTTCCTACTTCAACGTGCGTATCTTTAAATCCGGCTTGTCCGCCTTTTATCGTTATCACATCCAAAGCAAACTCTTCTCCGAGCATCTCCCTTAATTCCCCCACTGCCATAGTACCCAATACTTCGCCGGCTTTTTCTTGAAAGGATACCCTAGAATCTGTTGAAAGATTTTCCGATGAGGTGCCAAAGACTAAATAAGAAACAATCTCATTTTCATCGAGCGGCGGGTCACTTGAAAGCTGTATTTTGGGCTTCTCTGCCGTACCTGTAATGTTAATATAGATTTTAATACGGGATACTTCATACAAAGCCGTGACATCCAAAAAGGGGTCTACAATCTCTTTGCCTCGAAAACTGACAGTGCCGCTTTCAATATTAAAGAGTTTTCCCAAAAAGTGGTAATCACCCCTGACGACATCAATATTGCCACCTACAATGTACATCTCTCCATAATTTTTCTTAACCGTAAGCTTCCCCTCCACTTCAATACTAGCTCCACTTCCCTTAATCCAGGAATCATTTGGTACATCAACATCAATATCCATTGCAATATATTCAATAAAGTAGTCCACCGGGCCCTTACCGGTGAAAAGAAATACTTCAGCCTGAATGTTTCTATCATCAACAAATTGTATATTCTCAATGTATTTTACCGGCTTCTCGGGAACAATAGCCTTTACATTTTTTGCCGAAATGCTTCCATCTATAAACGCCTTAAAACCCTGACCTTTAACATCTAACTCACCATCGAGGTTTGCTGTAACATCATCAGGATTTGATTTCACTAAAAACCCTTTCATCGTACCCTTGCCCGTATAAGACAGATCGCGCAGGTCTATTTTCCCTTCAAAAAGACCCTCCCCCTCTCCGGAATCTATGATTGCAGGCTGCAAAAGCCCATAATTTCCATCCAGATCGATAACAGCATAAGGGATTTCTACTTCATTACGTAGAGAAAACAAATCGAGTTTAACGTCTTCGACCTCAATTTTGCCTGCCACATTAGGATTCTCTCCAGTGCCGAAAGCACTTACATCAATCTTTAACTTCCCGTCTATTTTCTCAAGCTCGGGATTAAATGCGGCAAGCGGACTGATGTCAACGCCGTCGGATTTGACACTCACATCGATAGTCGCTTGCTTATAAGCATTCGCCAAATCCGGGGAACTAAGGTCTATATTTGCTTTTCCAGATGCTGTAAGAATCTTTTGAGACTTATCGGTTACATTGAGGTCAAAATCTACACCGCTTTTAGAAACTAGAAGATTTAGAATAAGCTCATCGCTTGTAAAATTCACAAACTCCAGGTTCTTTGCACTAAGATTGGTTTTTATATCGGGGTATTTAAGGGAGGTATCTAAATCTATATTGCCTGTAAGCTGCCCTTTTAAGGGGAAAAACAGGTTTAGCAGCTGAGAGACATCTTCCAAGTTTAACTTTTTCAGTTCTAAAGATCCATCAAGACTGCCGTCAAAACCCAGATCAGCGGCTCCAACAATATAGTTATCTTTATGATAGAGATTAAAAGAGCTTATGCTTATTTTGTCTTTGAAAACCGAGAGGTAAACAGGGGTCTTATTCTTGAGAACCTCTTTTTGAAAATTGAGGTTGATTCTACTTATTTCCAGCTTCGTCTCATTTTCATTTAGCTCGGTGAGCCTGAAATCCATTTTGTACCTGGAATTAAACGCCCCCAATATGCTAAGGCTTCCATCTATTAATTCACCCTTGCTGTCAGCTTGGAAAGTTGCGGACTTAATCCTCTTGCCATTAATTTCAGCGCCCCTTAAAGTTCCTTTAATATGGAGCCTGGGGTCCTGAAAACTCAAGAAGCTATCTCCGGAAAGATCTATCTCCTGAATTAGAAAACTTTCTTTATTATCGGCGACCTCAGACCCTTTGGCACTGAGAATTATTCTGGGTCTGGTAAAATCACCTTTTAAACTACCGCTTAGTTTAAGGAAGCCTTTAACATCAAAATCGTCTATAAAATTAGACAATACGCTAAGGTCTCTAATATCAGCATCATATTTAATCCCTCTAGACCCCTCATTGCTAAAGCTTCCGGATGCCGTAAGAGTTAATAAATCCGAGTCAACAAAAAGAGATTGTATTCTGAGTATCCTCTCATTGTAGGAAGCCTTAACTTCACCCTGTTTTATATCGAGCCCCGATAGGGTAGATGGCAAAATCTCGCCTTGTATGGAGCCCTCAAAACCATCTAAAAAGTCCCCTTCGAAAGGAATAGAACCTTTTAATTGAAGGTTTGAATTAATACTGCTCTTGTAATGTTCATCCTTTAGTAAAAAGGCCAGGTCCGTTTTAATAAAACTTGTATTAAGATCATAATCCACTTTAGAGCCGGTTATCTGTATTGGACCGCTTACTCTTAGCTCCCCTACATCACTTCCCGTAAGGCTTAGACTGGCTAAATCAAGCTGTGCTTGCAAATTGCGGTGCTTACTCCAATCTCCCCTTATATTAAATGTGGAGTTTAAATTTGCATCGAGAATTGAATTTACCCGTTCTTCTAAACTCACGTCTTCTTCCAGCACACTACCCCGTTCTACCATCTCAAAAACTCGTGAAGCCTGCAAAGAATCAATTGTGAAGTTAATATCGAGTTTGTTATTTGCACCCTCGGCCAGTATCTCCCCCAAATCTAAATTGCCCGCAAACGAGGCGCTGCCAAAATCTGTATTTAGTGTTCCTCCCTTTAGCACTATATCTGGGCCATCAACATTTATAACATCAATTGCGCCCCGCAACCCCTCTCCTCTTAAGGTTGAATCTACAAGTTTAAGTTTCCCCTTAGCTCGTAAATATTGATAGTTTTCATAATCGCCATCGGCAACTAACTCCATATTGATATTGCCAATACTTTCATCCAAACCAAAGTTCTCAGCAGTAGCTTTAAGAGTAAATTCGGGATGTTTCAGATTTGTCGCTACCCCTTTTACAGCAATCTCAGCATCTCCGGAATGAAAATCCAAACGCTTTACATCGAATTTGTCTACTCCCTTTCCCTTTGTATAAGTCGCCCTGCCCGAGATGTCGTCCAAGTACAAAATATCGCTATCGGTATCTTGAAATAAAATCCCCAAGTTACTTTTTCTTAATTCGATTTCAATCTTCTCATCTATCTTAAACATCTTAATGGTGAGATCTATCTTGTCTGATTTGAGGTCCGTTACTTCCTTTTTAACACGATCGTCAATCCTGATTTTGGCTTGAGTCAAAATTGCGTTCTGAATAAAGACATTCCATTGTGGTGACTCTTCTCTATCCTTCTCTTCTTCCCAAGCGCCGAGCTTTTCAAAATTCCAGGTACGGTCCTCGTTATGAACAAGGTGGATTTGAAGCCCCGTTATGGATACTTCATCAAGGGGGATGACTTTGCTAAACAACATAGAGCTGTCTAGTAAAAGCGGCAGGGAATAATCAATAAATATTTCATCTGATTCGATGAAGGGCTGACCCTCAATCTCAAAGGAAACGTCCCGGAGTATAATCCCTCTCAGGAAGTCCCCCTCGATGCTGCCAATTATAAAGCCCTGGTTAGTAAGAGAGCTAACAATTGCGTTTGTTGTGACCCTCAAAAATTGCTTAAAAAAACTGGATTGGACGACAAAAAATGTCAGACCTACCAAGAGGGCTAAAATTAGAAGAAATATTCCTATGGGTTTAAGTACTTTTGAGCGCATATTCTTATGATTCAAGTATAACACAACCCATACAAACAACATCTTGGAGAGAAATGCTTCGCTTAATCCATTTTCGGCGTAAGTATCCCGAAAATCACCGTTTTTTGCAGAAAATTAATCCGCCATTTAATACGTAACGTTATATTAAGAGTCTAATTTTAAATCTCAAAAGACCAACGCGTAACCTCTTTAACTTGCTAATACAATAATGGTCAGATACTATTTTTGAAGCTTTCGATTTTGTAGATATTCTCTATGCCAAAACTCACAATAGACGGAAAGGAAATAGAAGTTGAAAACGGTCTGAATCTAATTCAAGCAGCGTCCAGGATTGGTATAGATATTCCTCATTTTTGTTACCATCCCGCCCTTAGCGTGGTCGCCCAGTGCAGACAATGCCTGGTCGAAGTAGAGGGAGTTCCCAAGGTCATGCCCGCCTGCAATACCTACGTTCGCGATGGGCTGATAGTTAAAACAAACTCCGATAGAGCGGTAAAAGCCCGCAAGGCTACTGTCGAATTCACTTTAATAAATCACCCGCTGGACTGCCCAATATGCGATAAGGGGGGAGAATGTCCGCTTCAGCTTACAACTGTACAACACGGACCGGAATATAGCAGGTTTGAGGGTCCGGAAGAGAAAAAAGTCAGAAAGAAGTACTATCTTAGTGAGAAAATAATTTATGATCCAAACCGCTGCATAATGTGCACAAGGTGCGTTAGGTTCACTGATGAAGTTACCAAAACCAGGGAACTCGGGTTTAGCGGACGCGGCTTTAGGAAAAAAATTGTAGTCTTCCCAGGCAAAGATTTGGACAACGAACTCGCAGGTAATGTTACTGATCTATGTCCTGTGGGGGCTCTGCTTAATAAAGACACACTTCATGAAGAAAGAGTCTGGTACTGGAAATTTACCGACACGGTATGTTCTCTGTGCAGTAACGGCTGTAATATAACCGTAGGGGTTGACCCCAGAAAAGGCAAGGTCTCAAGGGTGAGGCCCAAAACGAATATGGATGTAAACGAGCATTGGATATGTGATAGGGGACGCTACGATTTCAAGAATATCCAAGAAGGAGACACTCGCCTCAAGGACCCGATACTAAGAAACGGTGAGGGCTTTAAGCTTTCCCAGTGGGACCAGGCGATAGATTTTGTAAGTAGTGAGATTACAGAGGCGGCAAACCAATCCCCGGAATCCATAGCGTTCTTAGGATCTCCAACACTTACCAACGAAGAACTATATCTCCTAAAGAAAATAACCCAGACTATAAAGACAAGTAAGATCGCGGGCAACATAGGATTGATTAACGATTTAAAACTTCATGGGTTACTAAGCTCAGACCCTTACCCCAACAGTAGAGGTGTTAAGGATATGGGTGTCCCATATGGATCAAACCATGTTTTAGAAGTAATAGATTCCATTTTGAATGGGAAAGTGAAGGTTCTTTATGTTGCGGGACTTGATTTATTTGATCACGTTTTGGAGAAGGACAGGGAAAGACTTAAAGAAGCTCTTTTGGAACTATCACTTCTCGTTGTACAGGACTACAAACTCACTGAGACCGCCAGGTTAGCTAATGCGATACTCCCGGGCGCGAGCGCGTATGAAAAAGAAGGCACCTTTACAAATGACCGGGGAAGGGTTCAAAGGGTAAAGCAGGTTATTGAACCGCCGGGAACAGCAAAGCCCGATTGGGAAATATTGACCCTTTTGGGAAGAAGGTTGCAGGAACAAAGTTTTAGCTATGACGATCCTTCGCAGATTATGCTGGATATAGCCCGGAATATACCCGCTTACGAAGGAATAAATTATGATAACATCGGCACTCTTGGGATAAGCACAACCGACTAAGGCTACATACAAAGAGACTAACTATGATTTGGGCTGAATTAGGAATAGCAGTAATAAAAATCGTGCTGGTTCTTTTCGCGGTTCTCACGCTTGTTGCATATTTAACATTTGCTGAGAGACGGGTAAGCGCATTTATTCAGGATAGAATAGGACCAAACCGCGTAGGTCCGTTTGGTCTTCTCCAACCCCTGGCCGACGGCGTAAAGTTTATATTCAAAGAAGATATAATTCCTAAAGACGCTAACAAATACATATATATAGCAGCGCCCGCATTTTCACTTGTCACGGCAATAATTGCTCTCGCGGTAATCCCGATAGGCAGAGGTTTTGAGACAACCCTTTTTGGGCTGCTTCAAGATCCTATATTTGTGAAGCTCCAAATCGCCGACTTAAATGTCGGGATTCTATACGTACTGGCAATAGGCTCATTGAGCGTTTACGGAATTGTACTGGGCGGCTGGGCATCCAACAGCAAGTACTCATTCCTTGGCGGTCTTAGGGGTGCGGCGCAGATGGTGAGCTATGAGCTTGCTATGGGTATTTCCATACTGGGAGTAATTGCCTGGACGGGGTCACTGAGGCTTGATGATATTATCGAAGCGCAGCAACACTATTGGTTCGTTTTTCCTCAAATACTGGGCTTTATTGTCTTTCTTGCCGCAGTTTTTGCAGAGACCAACAGGCTTCCTTTTGATATGCCCGAGGCTGAGCCAGAGATTGTGGCTGGATACCATACTGAATATAGCAGTATGAAGTTCGCAATGTTCTTTATGGCTGAGTACACGCACATGCTTGTTATGTCGTGTCTGATTGTGGCGCTATTCTTCGGCGGGTGGTATCCGCTACCGTTCGGCGGCTGGTTTGGTGTTGATATCGACACGTACTGGTACCTGCCTCCAATTGTTTTTGTAGGCAAGGTATTTGCGTTCTTGTTCTTTTTTATCTGGGTCAGATTCACCCTGCCACGCTTCCGTTATGATCAGGTTATGAATCTCGGATGGAAAGTACTTTTCCCTCTGGCCATCGTAAATCTTATCGTTATCAGCATAGCGATCCTGGTGTTACAGCACTACGGCTATATGGGCTGATAAGCTCCCTCAATCATATTAATGGCTTGAAATCACGTTATGTAGAGAACCGGCCGAATCGTTACCAACACGGAGAACTCCAGGATTTTATATATAGATATCCTAAACTTTTAGATATTTCAGATTTGACGAAAGTGCATACTAAAGAATGGAAACAATTAAACGTCGAGGTTGCTTACGTTAAGAGCGTTGGTTTCAATGAAGAGTTTTCTGGGCTCGACCTGATCTCCCATTAAAATAGTGAATATCTCATCCGTCTCAAAGGCGTCTTCAATCCTTACCTGCTTAAGGATACGTTTTTCAGGGTCCATCGTAGTCTCCCATAGCTGATCGGGATTCATCTCTCCAAGCCCTTTATATCTCTGAATAGACATGCCTTTTTTACCGCGCGTGAGTATGTGCTCGGTAACTTCGGCTAAACTTTGAAGCTCTACTTTTTCTTCATTCTCCCCAACACCGTAAGGAGGATCACCAACTGTCTTTATAGTGTCTCTTAGTCTCTTGATTTCCTCAAAATCAGGGGAGTTCAAGAAATCAAAATCAATTACCGTACTTCTGTTGCGGCCGTTTTCTTTAAAGGTATAAGAAACTTTAGAGGAATTATGTTCCGGGTCGTCCAACAATTTCCAATCAAGCGAAGTTGCTTCAGGATACCTGGACTCAATCCATCCCTTTATTCCTTGCAGATGAGCTTCAAGCTCCGACTCTTTATCGTATTTTAAATAACTTTTTCTAAAACCTTCTCTACTTGCGAAGGCATCTATGATTCGTAGATCTCTGCCAAATTTCCCGATTCTATTAAGCGCCTTTTCATATGAGATGGATTTTTTAATTATATCGAGAAGCCTTGATCCCTTAATTTCTTTAGCGCCGTTTCCATTGTCGGATATATTTAAAGAAACTCCACCTGTGCCGATCTCAAGAAAATAATCCTCATACTCATGATCGTCTTTTAGATATTTCTCCGATTTACCTTTTTTTACACGGTAAAGCGGGGGCTGCGCTACATATAGATGACCCCTTTCAATTATCTCGGGGAAATGCCTGTAGAAGAAGGTAAGCAGTAGTGTCCTTATATGGGAGCCGTCAACGTCGGCATCCGTCATTAGTATTACTTTGTGATAACGGAGTTTGTTAATATCAAAGTCTTCACTGCCAATTCCAGTACCGAGAACCGTGATCAGCGTTCTGATCTCCTCATTGCCGAGCATCTTATCAAACCGTGCCTTCTCAACGTTAAGGATTTTTCCCTTAAGTGGTAGAACCGCCTGATTGTATCTGGATCTAGCCTGTTTAGCCGATCCTCCGGCAGATTCACCCTCTACGAGATAGACTTCGCATAACTCAGGGTCGCGCTCCTGACAGTCCGCAAGCTTCCCGGGAAGAGAACCCGACTCAAGGGCGCTTTTTCTTCTAGTAAGCTCTCTTGCTTTTCTCGCAGCTTCCCTTGCCCTTGCGGCGTCCACCGCTTTCTCAATGATCTTTTTAGCAACAGAGGGGTTTTCCTCGAAGAAAATTCCTAATTTTTCATTTAAAAGTACTTCTACAATTCCTTTAACATTGGTATTGCCGAGTTTGGTTTTAGTCTGACCCTCAAATTTCGGATCGGGGAGCTTAACACTTATTACAGCAGTAAGCCCTTCTCTGGCATCTTCACCGCTTAGTGATACCTTGGCGTTTTTAACAAGCCCTTTGTCCTCAGCATATTTGTTAACAGTCCTGGTAAGAGCGCCTCTAAACCCGGTAAGATGAGTTCCGCCCTCAATATTGTTTATATTATTTGCATAAGCGAATATAGTTTCGGCATAACTATCGTTATACTGAAGAGCAACTTCTACTATGATATCGTCTTTTTCCCCGCTAACATAAATCGGCTCAGGATGAAGCGGTTTTTTGTTTTTATTAAGCTCGTTAATAAACGCTACTATTCCGCCCTCGTAAAAGTATTCTTGATCCTTACCGGTTCTTTCATCGATAA